>DATEOJ010000315.1:0-6543 GCA_035274235.1 Pyrinomonadaceae bacterium | reverse complement strand
CGTTATTTTGGTCGGGACCTTTGCTCTGTTGGTATTTGTCTTATCGACGACCGGCTGCAGCACGGAGAGTGATTATGTGGCTGTTGAATTTCCCGTCGGCACAAAGCTGGAAAGTTTTTCTCTGCCGGATCTGGAGGGATCCGACCAGTCACTTGATAAATTAAACGGCGAAAACGGGGTGGTGCTGGTTTTTGTCTCGGCCCAGTGTCCGGTGGTTAAAACGTATAACGAAAGAATCAACCAGGTCGCTGATGAACTAGCCGCCAAGGGAATCCGCGTGATCGGAATAAATTCCAATGCTCCCGAATCACTCGATTGGGTCAAATCAAATGCATCGGAAGTGGGTTACAAATTCCCGGTGTTGATCGATAAAGGAAATATTCTCGCGGACAAACTTGGAGCAACCGTCACGCCGGAGTTTTATTATTTCGACAAACAAAACGTTCTGCTCTACCACGGTGCGCTCGATAATGACCGCTCCGGAAAAAATGTGACGATCAATTATCTGCGGGACGCTTTTGATTCGGCGTTGGATAAGAAGCCGATTCAGAATACGAAAACAAACGCGTTCGGGTGCTCGATCAAACGCGCTTGAGCCGAATTGTGAGAGTCGGGAGTTCAGAAAAACCGATCGGACGGGGTGGTGCGACGACATTGTTGCGCGGCGTAGCTGTGATTTGTCTCGGCTCGTTCTTTTTCCTTGCAATGTCCTGCGTGCAGACAAAACATCCCGAACATGAATCGTCAAAAGCGGAATCGCCTGCCGCGGATTCAGCTCGTATCACCCAGATCGACGATGCGAAGATCAAGCAGCTTCTCAAGCCGACGGGCAAACCCCTTCTCGTCAATTTTTGGGCGACGTGGTGCGGTCCGTGTCGAGAAGAATTCCCCGACCTCGTAAAAATAGACGGCGAGTATCGAGGCAAGATCGACTTCATCACGGTCTCGCTCGATTTTGTTGAAGAGCTAAATACGGGCGTACCGAAGTTCTTAAGCGAGATGAACGCGGAGATGCCAACCTATCTGCTCATCAGCTCGGACGAAAACACCCTTATCCCCTCGATCGCCAAAGACTGGAACGGAGCTCTGCCGTTTACGATCCTCTACAACGAAAAAGGTGAGACCGCTTACCTCCGGCAGGGAAAAGCAAACCCCGAAACGTTGAGGGGCGAAATCGAAAAAGTATTAGACGCAAAGGAATAACCGGTGAACGCCTGGGCCAGCAACACACCTGCCGATAGCCCGCACTGTCATTATTGACAGTTACTACCTCGGTCGAATCCAAGAAAAATACCGCATAGCGTGCGCATAGAGTGCAGGGACCGCGATTCTGTGTCCTTCTAGTTCCCCGGCAAGATCAGCAAGGTAACGATCGTGTTGAAGCCGATGGCATCCGCAGTCGCGACCGAGGCGGACAAGCCGTCGGTAAATCATGTGAAGGGGCGATGGCGGACCGGCTGTACTCGCCGGCTTGCTCCCTACATAGCCGGCGGGCATCTAGTGGCGGGCGACAGACATTCGCAGAGGTTTGCATCATGTATTCCCCTCTGATCTATAACGGACATAGGAGAGAGTGGCTTCGGCTGTTCACAGCTCGAAGAATCGTCGTCGTGGCTCTCGTCGGCCTGATCGCGGCACTAGCCCACACTGCTGCATTACCGAAAGCAGCGGCACAGGCCGGTCGACAAACCGCCGCACCCTCACCGACCCCGACACCAACCCAACCAGTGTCGGATCAAGAACCTTTACGCGTACCTTCAGTAGCTCCAAATTACGAAGCTGATAAAGCAACCTATCCGCAGCTCGCGCTGATCGGGGTTTCGTTCGACCGGCAGCAGACCATGACTTTGAGAGAAGTGGTAGAGCTTGCGTTGCGCAACAACAAGGACATCGAGGTTAGCCGCTCCGTCGTCCGCTCGGCCGAGGCGACTTTGATGGGGGCCAAGGGATTCTATGATCCCAAACTAACGTTTAATCGCTACTTCTTTCGCGAGGTCCAGTCGGTCAGCAGCTCGACTCTCGGGGGAGATCAGGGCTCGGTCAAGATCAGCGGCAGTAGCGGGGCAGTAAATTTCTTTGGGCTCTCGCCAAAGTTCGGCGGTCAGTACCAAATCTCCTATACCGATTCGCAAACCAAAACTAACGTCATCTTTGCGACCCTCGACAAACAGTTCAAGACGAACCTTACGTTCTCGTACACGCAACCGCTGCTGCGGAACCGGGAGATCGACGAGCCTCGCCGACAGATCGAAATTGCCAAAAAGAACCTGTCCCTTACCGACGCACAGTTTCGTACAAACGTGATCGAGATCATCACTGTCGTGCGGAACTCTTACTGGGATCTGGTTTATTCCTTGCGCAATCTCCAAATACAACAGGACGCGCTGCATGCGGCGGAGGAACAGCTCTCCCATACGCGGCGGCTTGTCGGACGGGGCTACGTTGCTCCCATCGATGTAACTCAGATCGAGGCGCAAGTCTCGAATTTTCGAGAAGGACTCTACCTGGCGCTGCAGGGAGTCGCCAAGTCGGATATCGGGTTGAAAAATCTTATAGTCGGCGACATCAATGATCCGTTGTGGAACGTTCTGATCATTCCGACCGACCCGGTTGATCTTAAGGCTCCGACCATAAGCCCCGATCAAGCGTTCGACGACGCTCTGGCGCAGCGTCCCGAGTTGCAGCAATCCGATGTCGCTCTGGCGATCAACGAATTGAATCAGCGCTTCTACAAGAATCAGACGCGTCCCCAGGTAGACTTGGTGGGTTCGTACTCGCTCGACGGTCTGGCGGGAAGTGTTAACCCTCTATCGGGTCAGGACCCGATCGAGTTTGCATCGACGGATTTGACCAATCGTGTGAATGAGCTATCGACGATCGCGGGTCTGCCACCGTTACCGCCACCGGTGAACACCGCAACCGTGCCGCCATTCCTTGTCGGCAGCTACGGCCAATCGCTCACCAACTTGTTCGCGAATCGCTTTCCCACGGTCAGATTTGGAATACAGGTCGACATTCCGATCAAGAACCGACAGGCCGAAGCTCAGCTGGCGCTCTCGCGCGAAGAGGGAACCCAGCTCAAGACGCGGAGGGAACAGCTCGATCAACTGGTCAAGGTCGATGTGCGTACAACTCTGCAATCAGTGCGGACTGCGGAAGCGCGTTTGCGAGCGTCGGCTGAAGCTCGCACCGCCACCGAGCAGCAGTATGAAAGCGAGGTGCGATTGTACAACGGTGGACGGTCGACGACATTTCTGGTGTTAGATCGTCAGATGGCAGTCAAAAATGCGCGGGGCGTTGAGTTGAAAGCTCAGATGGATCTAAACAAAGCCATCAGCGAGCTCGACCGTGCGATCGGTAGAACGGTCAAGTCTTTCGATTTTGTTCTGGACATTCATTAACGGGTAACAGTCGAGGATCAGCAGAGTGAGCGAGACACTGACACACGGCGACACCGCCGCAACAGAGCCGAACGAAGCTTCCGCCACAACGCCGCCGAGCGGGCGCCGCCGAAAGAAATCGAAGGGCGGTCTGATTGTTGTCATGCTTGTGGTAGCGGCCATCGCGCTCGGGGTCTGGTACGTTTTCATTCGCCGTCCTGCGTTGCAGGGGGCGGATAACCTTGTGGTCACTCCGGGAAGGATCGCGGGCGATGAAGCAACTGTCTCGGCGAAAACGTCCGGCCGCGTTCGCGAGATCCGTTTCCGCGAAGGCGATTCTGTACGAGCCGGCGATGTGATCGCTTTGCTCGACGACGACCAGGTGCGAGCACGCGAAGACGCAGCCAAATCTGCAGTGCAACAGTCAGAGGCGCGGGTCCGGAGTTCCCAACAACAGATCAGCATTCTCCAGGCACAGGTAGCCGGTAGTAGTATCAGCGTCGATCAGTCGAAGATCGATTCTCAAGGTCGCGTCAGCCAAGCGCGGGCAAACGTCGCAGCTGCCGAAGCCGCGCTGGCCCAGGCGCGAGCGGCCCACAATCAGGCCAAGTACGATTATGAAAACCAGTCGCAGCTAGCAAAGGCCGGAGATCTCTCGGAACGTCAGGGCATGCTTGCCAAATCGAACCTCGACGCTACAACGGCTGCCGTCAATGCCGCGGAGGAGCAGGTCAAGGCGGCTCGTGGAGCATACGCCGCCCAGCAGGCCGCCCTAAAAACACCGGCCATTCTGAATTCTCAAACGCTTTCGATTCAGGAGCAGATCAATAAGGCGCAATCGGAGATCGCCGCGGCGATGGCCGATGCCGAAAAAGCTCGAGCTCAATTGCGCGAGGCAGAAGCAAATCGATCCGACCTGCAAATAGTCGCGCCGTTCGACGGTACGATTACCGTTCGATCGGTCGAGCCGGGTGAAGTTATAAATCCGGGCACGGCGATCGTAACGCTAGTCAACTTGCAGGAACTCTATCTGCGCGTGTTTGTTCCGATCGCCGAGATCGACAAGGTGCAGGTCGGGCAGGCGGCCCGGATCTACCTCGATTCACAACCCGACCGCGCGATCGAAGCTACTGTTTCGCGCATCGATCCCGACGCCGCCTTCACTCCCGAGAACACCTACTACCGCGAAGATCGGGTCCGTCAGGTTGTTGGAGTAAAGCTCGCGATCAAAAACTCAGACGGTTCGGCAAAGCCGGGAGTCCCCGGTGAAGGCGAGATCCTCGTTTCTGGATCAGGGTGGCCTGAGCACACGCAGCGCCAGGCACCATAGCCATAGCGAATGAGTACCAGCGCCACATCGAGTAACGATTCAAACCCGATCATTGAGGTGCGCGGTCTCAAACACTCCTACCGCAAGTCAAAAAAAGTTCACATCGAGGCAATTCAGGGAATCGACCTCACCGTCGAGCAGGGCGAGATCGTTGCTTTGGTGGGACCGGACGGCGCGGGCAAGTCGACATTGCTCAAAGCGCTTAGCGGTTTGATCCATCCGGACGAAGGAACCGTAACGCTCGCAGGTGAGACGCCGGGGCAAGTACGCGAACTCATCGGCTATGTTTCCCAGAGCGGCGGAGTTGATCCCGACCTTACAGTTCTCGAAAACCTTACGTACATTGCCGGATTGCATAGTCTTCCGAGTGGCATCGCCGACGAGCGCTATGAGGAACTTCTGAACCGCCTTCACCTCGAGCCGGTTGCCGACAGGTTGGTCGCGAGCATCGGAGGAGGCCGCCGTAGGCTGCTTACGTTAGCCGGCGAGCTCCTGCCCGATCCTGACTTCATATTCCTTGACGAGCCGACCACCGCAATCGATCCAATGTCTCGACGCGCCGTCTGGGAACTTCTCTTCGAGCGGGCGAGTGCGGGCAAGACGATCGTGCTCGCAACCCAATTCGCATGGGAAGCGGACCAGTGCACGCGCATCGCTTTCATGTCCGGCGGTACGATCAGCCACATCGGAACTCCGCGGGAGATTCGTGACCGCATTTCAGAGACGGACCGCGATGGCGGAACGGCTGATCAACTCAGAAGGGCCTTTGACTCAGCGATCGCCGGACTCGAGAAACACCGACCGCCCCCTTTCCCATTTGCGAGACCCGTGCAGCAGAAGTTCGGTGACGTAGCGATTCGTGCCGAAGGTCTTGCAAGATCATTCGGGAATGTCGAAGCGGTCCAGGGGATCGATTTGGAAGTCCGCTCCGGCGAGATCTTCGGCCTGGTCGGCGAGAGCGGTGCGGGGAAGTCGAGCATTCTTAAAATGCTGGCAGGTCTGCTAACTGCCGACGACGGTTACTGCGAGATCTCGGGCGAAGATTCAAGTCATAGCCTCGACTACGAGAGCCGCCGTCACATCGGTTACCTTCCCCAATCTTTCGCTCTCTTTGGTGAACTGACCGTCGACGACAATCTCGAGTTCCTTGCGGGAATCCACCAAGTGCCGGCGGATGAGTTCGAGAGGAAGCGTCAATGGATCTATGAACTCCTGTCTCTGACGAATGGTGGAAAGACGTTGGTCGACTCGTTGGAAGTAAGTGAAAAACGCCGTCTCGCTTTTGCCGCTGCTGTGCTCCATGAGCCTGACATTCTATTGCTCGATGGACCGACTACGACGCTCGACCCGCTAATGCGTCAAGTTCTATGGGACGTGCTCGAAGGCTTTGCTGCGCACGGCACCGCTGTTCTGTTGGCGACGCCATATCTGTCTGAGGCCGAGAGATGCGACCGCGTCGGTTTACTTTCTGACGGAAAATTACTCGCTGTTGGAACACCGGCTGAGTTGAGATCCGCACACGAGGCGAACGTGGTTGAGTTCGACGCCGCGCCTTCTGCGGTAGCCGTACTAAGAGGAATGCTAAAGCCGTGGAGAGTTTGGCCTGTCGCCGGACGGATCCACGCCATCGCTGACGGCGATGCGCAAACCGGTGTGCGCGAGCTTTCCCAACAGTTGTCGGAAGTCGGGATCGTTATGGAAAGAGTCCAGACGCGGCCGCTCTCGCTCGAAGATGTGAGCGTCCTGCTGACGGCGGACCGTCGTGGCAGAACGTTGGTTTAGGTACTAAAACTTTTCATGCGGCGAACCATCGCACAAATCCGGAAAGAGTTG
>DATEOJ010000314.1:0-5490 GCA_035274235.1 Pyrinomonadaceae bacterium | reverse complement strand
AAGCGCGATGTCAGTTGCATTTGTGCCGAACCTGAAAACACGCATCGTGCTGTCACTACTGAGCAGGACCCACCACACGAAGGGCGATGTGTCTGTCGGTGCTCGCACGACGGTGTAGTCCATGATCCCGTCACCATCATAGTCGCCTTCAGAACCGATAAAGTCGGTCACGGCGAGGCCCCAGTTAGTGTAAGTGGTCGGGCCGCTGGGAAGTTGGTTCACGATGTAGGTATTGGCTGGTGTGCCAGTGTTGTCACGATATACCGCCAGATCGTGGGTTGCAGATCCGCCCCAGTTTCCCTGGTTCGGGACAAGTTCTGAATCGGTCAGACCAAAGGGAATGTCAAACAACGGGCTCGAACCCGTAGACGGGTTGTCGTTTCTTAGGACTCGCCATCTGATCTGCCCGCCGGCAGACGGAAACGTAAACGTAGCCCAGTCGCTACGAGTCGTACCGTAATACCGAAATTTCTGCCCGTTAGCGATCGACGCGAGGGAGAGTGCCAAGATACAGGTAATTACAACGGATGTCGTGATACGGCGACACCGTTTCAGGTTAATAAACTTCATTTGTCCTCCTCGTTCATTAAGCAAGTTTCAATGCTTTCGCTGACTATAAATTTATACCACGAAGAAAGCAAGAGATTTTCGGTTTGCATCAGGCTGCGGAGATGGAGTTTACGTAACTTTGCAATCGGCGTGCGATCTAAGAGGTGATCTTGTATTCGGTCTGGACCAATCCGCTCGGGTAATGCTGGGTCCGGACGTGTTCAAGCCGGACGTCGTGCGGCAGCGATCCAAAGAGGGGAATTCCATCGCCGATGAGTATCGGAACGCGGGTGATAATCAGTCGGTCGACCAACCCCGCACTGAGAAAGAACTGGATCGTTATGCCGCCGTCGACATACACACGCTCAATCCCTCGCGCATCCATCTCCGCTGCAATGTCATGAGGATCACCGGACAAATGCTCGACCTTCGCGCCATCTGGCGGGGGAGCAATTTCATGGCTGCTCAGCACGAACACCGGTTTCTCGAACGGCCATGCGCCGCCAAAGCCAAGCACGATCTCATAGGTGTTGCGTCCCATGACGAGTGCGTCGACGGTCGCGATGAACTCTTCGTAACCATGCGGTTCGGGTTCGCTCGGCAGGAAATCGAGACGCCCGTCGCGGCGGGCGAGAAACCCGTCGACACTGATGCCGCAGAAGACGGATGCTTTCATTTGCACTTTATGTTGCGCGCGATCGTTCCCTTGTAGGTCATGCGAGTGACAACTCTATTACGAAATCTTGAAATGGTAAAGACTCGGGAATGCTACGGAAATTAGCCGCAGATTACGCGGATGACGCAGATTCTTGTTAGTGCCTTTTCGTGTGATTCGTGTGGTTAGTGGTTAGATTTTTTCGAGCAACGAGACTACGCGCGGTACGGAGCAAAGCCGAACCACGAAACACACGAAACACACGAAGAAGAACACGAAAAGAAATCTGCGCAATCTGCGTAATCTGCGGCTAACTACCGTAGCGACCCCGACTGGTGCGGTGGAGTTGACTCACGTTGTTGCGCCATACTGATTCAAACAACACACATGGCTCAAGCAGTACCAAGACCAAATATCATTACGGATAAGAGTTTCAAACTCGTCTCCGAGAACGTGCCGAAAGGCGACCAGCCGGCCGCGATCGAACAACTTGTAGCGGGAATAAACGATCGTGCGAAGGATCAGGTGCTGCTCGGGATCACGGGTAGCGGCAAGACGTTCACGATCGCGAATGTGATCGAGCAGACCCAGCGCCCAACTCTCGTTCTCGCACATAACAAGACGCTCGCCGCGCAGCTCTATCAAGAGTTCAAGACGTTCTTTCCCGAAAACGCAGTTGAGTATTTCGTTTCTTATTACGACTACTACCAGCCCGAGGCCTACGTGCCGGCATCCGATCTCTACATCGAAAAAGAGGCGACGATAAACGACGAGATCGATCGTCTGCGAATGAGCGCGACGCGGGCTTTGTTCGAGCGTCGCGATGTGATCGTCGTCGCGTCGGTATCGTGTATCTACGGTCTTGGCGATCCCGATGCGTATTACGGGATGCTGGTCTTCGTCGAACCCGGCATGAAGATCAAGCGCGAGGAGTTTCTGCAGAAGCTTGTCGAACTGCAGTACGAGCGCGTGAACATCGATTTCGACCGCGGTGTGTTTCGTGTCCGGGGCGATGTAGTCGAGATCTATCCGAGTTATCAGGACCAGGCGATTAGAGATGAATTTTGGGGCGATGAGATCGACGCGATCTACACTATCGATCCGCTGCTCGGCGAAGTGCTCGTCAAGCATGAGAGCCGAATTCCGATCTATCCGAAGACGCACTATGTGATGACGAAGTCGACGATAAAGAGTGCGGTCAAGACGATCCGCGACGAGCTGATCGAATACGAGGAGCATCTCGTTAACGAGGGCAAGATCGTCGAGGCCCAGCGACTGCACCAGCGGACGATGTACGACCTCGAGATGATAAAGGAGATGGGATTCTGTCGCGGTATCGAAAACTACTCGCGACATCTTACCGGAAAGGCGCCGGGTGAACCGCCGCCGACGCTACTCGACTATTTGCCGAACGACGCGATGATGGTGATCGACGAATCGCACCAGACCGTCCCGCAGTTGGGGGCGATGTACAAGGGCGATCAGTCGCGAAAGGGAACGCTTGTCGAGTACGGTTTCCGCCTGCCGTCGGCGAAGGACAATCGTCCGCTGAACTTCGGCGAGTTTGAAGAACGAGTCGGTCAGACTATCTACGTTTCCGCGACACCGGGTCCGTACGAACTCAGACGAACGGAAGGCGAAGTGATCGAGCAGATCATTCGTCCGACCGGTTTGTTGGATCCGGTTGTCGAGGTGCGGCCGGTAAAGGGTCAGATCGATGACCTGTTGGAAGAATGTCGCAAACGAGCGGAGCGAAACGAACGCGTGCTTGTGACAACACTGACGAAGCGCATGGCCGAGAACTTGAGCGAGTATTTCGCCGAGGTCGGCGTGCGGGTGACATATCTGCACAGCGACATCGTTACGCTCGAGCGGATCAAGATCCTGCGTGATCTGCGTCGTGGCGAGTTCGACGTGCTGGTCGGGATCAACCTGCTGCGAGAAGGTCTCGATCTGCCCGAAGTCTCACTCGTCGCGATACTCGATGCCGACAAGGAAGGTTTCCTCCGTTCGGAGCGTTCGCTTATCCAGACGATCGGCCGTGCGGCTCGAAACGCGGACGGGAAGGCGATCCTATACGCCGACAAGATCACCGACTCGATGCGCCATGCAATGGACGAAACGGAACGGCGTCGTCATATCCAGGAAGACTACAACCGCGAACACAACATTACGCCGACGACGATCGTGAAACCGGTCGAGGCAACGCTCGTGACCGCCTACGAAGCCGACTACTTCAAGGTGCCGATCGAGATGGACAAGTTCGATGAGTACTCGCCGAAGCAGTTGAAGGAGACGATCGCGCAACTAGAAGTCGACATGCGTGCGGCGGCGAAGGATATGAAGTTCGAGGTCGCGGCGGAGATAAGAGATCGGTTGAAGTATTTGAGGGAGAGGGAACTGGAGTACCGTTAGAGTTCGGGTTGGTTAGGTGGTTAGCCGCAGATCGCGCAGATGACGCAGATTTTCTTTTCGTGTCTTTTTCGTGCGGTTAGTGTATTTCGTGGTTATGCTTTCTTTGTAATAATCCGGCTCCATGGCGTTGCGAGAGATTGAACCACGAAACACACTAAACACACGAAAAAGGAGACACGAAAGAGATCCGAAAAGAGATCTGCGTGATCTGCGTGATCTGCGGTTAACTACCGTAACCACCTACGCCTGCTGATATAATCCACACACATGCAAACCAAGACCGCACCCGAAGAGATTCAAAATTACCTAACCGACGCCAGCAACATGCAGGGCGGTCGCGCTGAGAAGTTGTTCGTGCCGGAAAACGCCGAAGAGATCGCCGAGATTCTTCGTGAGGCGAACGCGAGCGGAACTCCGGTAACGATATCCGGCGCGCGAACCGGGACGGTTGGCGGTGCGGTGCCATTTGGCGGCTACGTCATCTCGATGGAGCGGATGAATAAGATCAAGTCGATCGACCGCCAGACGATGACGGCGGTTGTCGAACCCGGTGTGATCCTTGGTGACTTTCAAAAGGCAGTCGAGGCGGAGGGACTTTTTTATCCCCCGGATCCGACCGAGTGGAGTTGTCAGATCGGCGGGACGGTCGCGACGAACGCGTCGGGTGCGAGGAGTTTTAAGTATGGTGCGACGCGTGACTACGTGACGGCTCTCGAGGTCGTGCTGGCGGATGGAAGTCGTCTGAAGATCTCTCGCGGCGAAGCGATCTCGAAAGACGGCGAGTCGATAACGTTGGCGAACGGTATCTGCGTGAAGCCGCCGACATACAAACGTCCGCATGTTCGAAAGAACGTGAGTGGTTTCTACAACGCTCGTCCGCTCGATGCGATCGATCTCTTTATCGGCAGCGAAGGAACGCTGGGTGTTATCACCGAGATCGAGTTGTCGGTGCTGCCGAAGGCCGAGGGGTTTTTTAGTGGAATCGTTTTCTTCGAAAATGAAAAGGATGTGGTCGCGCTTGTCGATGAGGCGCGTCGGTTGTCATTCGAATCGCGGCGACCGGAGTCAGAACCGGGAGCGGTAGCGACTGGGTCGCCCAACACATTCGAGACATTGCAGGGAAACCCGGTCGCTACCGCTTCCGGTTCTGACTTGTGTGCAACTCTAATCGAGTATTTCGACGACCGAGCCTTGTCGTTCATCTCCGAGAAGTTCCCCGAAACACCGTCAGGCATGGCCGGTGCGATCTTCTTCGAACAGGAAACGACGGCCGAGAACGAAGACGCGCTCTTCGAACAGTGGAACGACCTTCTAGAGAAACACAACGCCGACGTCGATCGCTCGTGGTTCACAACCAACGATCAGGACCGTGAGAAGATGCGCGAGTTTCGACATGCATTGCCGGTTTCGGTAAATGAATTCATCACGCGTCACAAGCAGCGAAAGGTCGGGACCGACATGGCCGTTCCCGATGAGAAGTTTCCGGGTTTCCTAAAGTTTTACAAAGACACTCTCGACGCGAGTGGCATCGACTACGTCATCTTCGGTCACATCGGTGATTGTCACCTTCACGCGAACCTCCTTCCGAAAGATGACGATGAGGCCACGCGTGCTCGTCACATCTACGGACGATGCATCGCGCAAGCCGTGATGCTCGGCGGATGCGTCTCGGCTGAGCACGGGATCGGGAAGTTGAAGGCGAAGTATTTGAACGTCATGATGGGCGAGCGTTACTTGAACGAGATGGCCGACCTGAAACGCGCGTTCGATCTCGACGACTACGACATGGACGGTCTCGTCTCGGGCGAGTACCACGTCTACGGCGACTACGAGACGCCGCTCGGCTTCGGGCGGCTGCTGGTCGAGGACGG
>DATEOJ010000313.1:0-6746 GCA_035274235.1 Pyrinomonadaceae bacterium | reverse complement strand
GACCAAAAAGAATCCACGCTAGACAGATCCCGAGCACAACCGCACCGCCGATGATCACCGGTCTGCGTTGGCCGATCCTGTCGGATATGTATCCCAGAAGCGGACATCCGATGATCCATCCGAACGGAACCGTCGCGGATCTCAATACCGACTCCGCATAAGGCAGTGCATGTGCGTCCTGCAGAAAACGCACGCCCCAGATCATGTCGAAGATAGTTGTTGGGATAAAGAGAAGTCCCGAGATGAGTCCGCAGTAGATCGACTGCTTGTTGCCAAATACTTTCTTGAATCCGGCGATCGATGTTTTTACCCAGCTCTCGCCCGGTGCACTTTGTTGTGTCGGCTGACTCGGAAGGAGAAAGAACAGGATCACTCCGATCACCAGTGCGATCACACCCATTCCCGTCCAGAACGCGTAGATGCTCAGACCGCCAATGATCAACGGACCGACCGCGAATTGTCCGGCCGAACCACCGGCCATACCGAACATCTGCGTCGCCCCGATCAGGGTCGCTGCCTGGTTCGCGGGAAAATTCTTTGTCGCGATATAGATCGCACCGACGAGTGCGAACACACCACCGGCACCTTGCAGGAAACGTCCGATACCGGCCATCGTCGAGTTACCGGTGGCGAACAAGAGTGCTCCGACACCGACAGTGATCGCAGCAAACGGTATCAGCTTGCGCGGCCCAAACCGGTCCATGCCCGCACCGGCGACCAAACTAAACGGCGAGTAGCCATAGTAGAAAAGTCCGGCGAGTGACGCGACGGCGATCGCACTCAGTCCGAATGCTTCCGACAATTGCGGAACCATTACCGACGGTGCCGACCGAAGAGCGTACTGATAGAAGTAGTAGACCGAAACTAAAAGCCATGCGACCGCGGCGACACGAACGTTGTTGCGTGTCCCGGCCTCGCTCGCCACGTCCATTGTTGCCGGCGTATCCATACTCAATCGAACTTGCTTTCTGAGGCGATGAAGGTTAGTGACCGTCTGCCGACGTCGCGACCGGTGACCCCGGGCCTGCGACGTCGACAGTTAAAAGAATTCCCACAAACGCGATCAGCAAAGAACGACCGAGAGAGCCAGGCCCGCCTCGCTCGTTTCCTTGTACTTGCTGTTCATTTCTTTCGCGGTCTGTGCGAGTGCTTGAATGGTCTCGTCGAGGGACACGCGGTGACTTGCCGCGATCTCGTTGCTGGCAATCGCATACGCGGTCCAGGCCTTGACCGCACCGAAAGCACATCTTTCAATGCAGGGAACCTGCACGTAACCTGCGACCGGATCGCAGGTCAGGCCGAGGTGATGTTCAAGGGCCGATTCCGCGGCATTCTCGACTACACGCGATTCGGCGTCATGTGCGGTCGCGATCATCGCAGCCGCCATCGCCGATGCGACACCTATCTCCGCCTGACAGCCACCTTCGGCGGCAGCCAGCGTCGCGTGGTGTTTGCAAAGATAGCCGACCGCCGCTGCAGCCAGCATGCCTTCGCGGACTTTCTCGATCGGCAGCTTCCGACCTTCCATAAGGCCATAGACAAGCGAAGGCATCACACCGGCCGAACCGCCGGTTGGTGCGGTAATGACCAAATGTCCGCGTGCGTTCTCTTCGGACGCGGCGATGGCGGCTGCCGACAGCACGCCGATCCCACGGTCTGCCGGAATCGTCTCATCCATGGCCCGCTTGTAAACGGTTCCTGCTTTGGTCTTCAGTTTGATCGGTCCTGGAAGGACGCCCTCCGGCATCTTCAGACCCAACTTAACGGTCGCCAGCATCGCGTTGATGACCTTGTCGACGATGGCGTTTACTTCGGCTTCCGACCGACCCATTATCGACATCTCGTTGGCAAGCATTACCTTGCCGATCGAGATCTTGTTTTTGTCGGCGTGAGCGCGAAGTTCCTTCATTGTCTCGAACGGATACTTCGGAGCGTTCTTCTTCGGGGGCGTGTACCCCTTCCACTCGATGAATCCACCGCCGACGGAGTAATACTCCAGCGAGTAGATATCTTCGGTGCCTGCCAAAAGATGGCAGACCATTGTGTTCTGGTGTGGGAACGCTCCCTTCGGGGCGTCGTAGATAATATTCTTGAGCGTAACGGTCAGCGACTTGTCGCCCATCTTGACCGGAAAACTTTGGTCAGGCTTGTCACGAAGTCCGTCAAGAAACAGTGGATCAATGGTTGCCGGTTCCTTTCCGATCAAACCGGCGAGAGCGGCCCGCTCGGTCCCGTGTCCCTTGCCCGTCGCACTGAGACTTCCGAAGAGATTTACTTGAAGCGCGGTCGCCTTTGCGAGTTTGTCGGCCGGCAGCTTCAGGCATCGCTGGTAGAAATCATAAGTGATGCGCATCGGTCCGATAGTGTGCGAACTTGATGGACCGGGACCAACTTTATAAAACTCGTCAACCGTGGTTACGATCGGGCCCTTGGCCGCCGCATGCACATGCAATCCATACGAGAGCGGAGTGGGGATCGACCTCACTGCCTCATACGTCCTTTCTGCCGCAGAAACGCTTCGGCCCGTCATTACCGCTGCAGCACCAACCACCGCGCTTCTGATCAGGAAATCGCGGCGATCAACACCGGTTGGGACATCATGAGAAAGCACGTCTGCGGTGCTGCCAAGCGAATCGAGCGTCTCAGCCTTGTTCGGTTGGCCGATCGTTGCCGGAACTTCGTAATTGCTCTTACTCTTTTTACTCATTTCATTGCTCCTTTGGATAGCTCTTCGGCTAAGCGTATTTATTTCTGCGGCTTGTATTTGCTCCGATCAAGCCCCGTAAGTTTCACTGGATCCAACAACTCCTTGATCTGTGCCTCGGTCAAAATCTTTTTCTCGCGGATGATTTCCAGAATTCCTTTCCCGCTCTTGTATGCTTCGCCCGCCAACTCGGTCGCCTTCTCGTAACCGACCACTGGGTTCAAAGCGGTAACAATGCCGACAGTCGTTTCGAGATATCGGGCGAGCACTTTTTCATTTAGCGTAATTCCGTCAATGCATTTCGTGCGGAAGATCGTCGAGCCGTTGAACAACAGATGCTGCGACTCCATAACCGCAAGACCCGCGAGCGGTTCGTAGGCATTGAGTTGCAACTGTCCGCTGTGAGCCGCGATACCGACACTGAAGTCATTCCCCATCACGCGATACGCGATGATGTTCATCAGTTCCGGAATGACCGGGTTCACTTTGCCCGGCATGATCGACGACCCGGGTTGGAGCGCCGGGAGGTTGATCTCTGCAAGCCCTGCACGCGGACCCGAGGTCAGCAGGATCAGATCGCTCGAGATCTTCGAGAGCTTTACCGCCAGGCTCTTGAGTGCAGACGAGTAGACGACGAATCCTTGTTGATCCCACGTCGCAGCGAGCATATCGCTTGCCGGAACAATCGGTTTCCCGGTCAACTTAGCGAGATGCGCCGCGCACTTTTCAGCGTAGCCTTTCGGCGCGTTGAGTCCGGTACCTATGGCAGTTGCGCCCATGTTGACGCTGTAGAGATATTTTTCTGAGTCGCGAAGAAGCTTGATCTCGTCTTCGAGCGAAGCGGCGAACGCATGGAACTCCTGACCGACCGTCATCGGCACAGCGTCCTGCATCTCGGTCCGGCCCATCTTGACGACTTCGAGATAAGCATCGCCCTTCATGCGGAACGCGGTGGAAAGCTTCTTGAGTTCGTCGATAAGTTTGTCGTTGCGAAGTATGAAGGCTACTTTGAGTGCGGTCGGGTACGAGTCGTTGGTCGACTGCGACATGTTGAGGTCGTCGTGCGGTTCGAGGAATTGATACTCGCCTTTCTTATGACCCGACAACTCCAAACCGATATTCGCCATGACCTCGTTCGCGTTCATGTTGGTCGACGTTCCCGCGCCTCCCTGATACCAGTCGACCTTGAACTCGTCATGGTACTTCCCGTCCATCAGCGCTTTCGTCGCTTTCTCGATCATCGCCAGGCGATCTTTCTTCATCGCACCAACATCCGTATTCGCGCGAGCGGCTGCGAGCTTAACGATCGCCCATGCTTCGATGAATCCAGGATAGTGATTTATGAGAACGCCTGAAACGGGAAAGTTTTCAAGCGCCCGAGCTGTCTGAACTCCGTAGTAAGCATCGGCAGGGATCGACTTTTCGCCCAGAAGGTCTTTTTCAACACGGACCTTTTCCTGAGCGCTGCCGAAAGAAACGAACAGGATAGAAGTCACCACCATTAGTGCGATGAACTTTCGCTTCATATTTAATAGGGCCTCCGGACCGGACGCATGGCCGAGCGTCGCACGCTGCAGGCAAACCACGGGAAGTGATAATCAATGCGCCTTGAGGAAAGTCTAGAAATTCGGAGCGAAAAGGATAACTGTAAGTTCTTACAGGGGGCGGTGGTCTCTTGCGAGTTTCATTTGCTGTGAACACACTTGGTGGGCGAGGACTTATCCTCTGCAAGATCGGTCTGCTGAGAATCCGCGTAGGTGTTCACGCCGAACTATTGCACGCGGAGCTCGCAAAGCCCGCGGAGCATAACCTCGGACAAAAAAGTGGGAGGGCATCAACCGTGTCTCCCACATCACAGCCAACACCCTCCCGTATTGGAAGCGGTGGCGGGCGCCACGCAACTCCCAATTCGATACCTATTATTTGTCAATCGTCGTCCTCGAACACCGGACGACTAGCCGGAATTATCTAAAGCTAAGCTGACCTACTCGACGCCGCCTGGCTACTTCTGCGAGCTAGAACAATTCTCGCCAAGTCGTGTCACTTTAGTAACTGTTAGTTATTACAGGTAAAAAAAGAGCCCAGAAAAAATTTCCGGGCTCGGTTAGATCCGCGATGTTCTACGGAAACCAAGAAGCTATTTCTTAAGTACAACTCCAACTCCGATGAGCCAGTTGTTCTGCATCGTACCGTTCACGACTCCAACGTTCGGACCAAAATTCTGGTCTCCACGCCAAATCGGATTCCAGTCGAACTGGATGAAACGGATGTCGACGTTGCGGTGGACTTCATAGTCAAGACCGCCGCCGAACTTCATCGCCCAGTCGGTTGAATTCACATCAAAGATATTTCCTGTTCCCGGGCTGGTCTCTTCAGCCGAGAAGTGTGAATCAGCCACACCCATCAGGATGTGAGCCCACGGTTTGAACTTGCTGTTACGTCGGCTGTCCTTGATCTGGATACCGCCCATGTACTGATACACGTTCTGGCTGACCTTCGCCGTTATTGACGAAGTAGGAATGCCGCCGACCGAACCAGTCGGGGTCGGTACAAGCGGGAACGTAAAGTCTTCACCATAACTGTGCAACGTTAGGTCAAACTTTGCTCCGACAAAACGGTGAAAGTTATACGTAAGCGACCCGTTAAAGCCGTGTGCATTCACACGATTCGCGGGCGTATCGCCCAAGTCATCGTCAAACTCATCCGCGTCGATACCGCGGTTGAGGTTCATATATGAATAGCCGGCGTATCCTTCCCATTTGACTCTTTCGTCTTGGGCGAATACGGCCGCTACTCCAAACATCAGAACGGCAATGCTGAGCGCAGCCCTCAATAAATTTTTCATATTACTTCAGATCTCCTTAAAATCTTCTCACGTGACAGGCCCATTAAATTGCGAATCCCGCGGAGTGGAGATAAACGGCGGGCCGTCTACTCTTCGAATTTACGCTAAATTCAACAATTACAAACCTGTCAGTTTTTACAGGTCGAAACTACAAGTCATTTTTTTAGACGCAGAAAGACATTCAGGTTAACCCCGAAGACATCCGTGTGCTGATCCGGACAGGTGATACACCGTTCTCGTCGATAGAGTAAATCGACCGACGCACGTCGACGGATGAGATCGACCTCCACCCCTCCGGCATACGTAAACTTGTTCCACATCCGATACCTTCCGTCCCAGTACGCCTCGCCCGCAGCAAATGGCGCGATCCTCCAGTTGAACGGGCGTATCGGCTTCTCGAACCGCAGACGATTCCAGTAACGAAAGCTGTGACCTCCATCGATCCTGCGCAGCTCGAAGCGGTTCATATCCGACATCAGGATCTTCTTTGGGAGGCCCCATCGAAACGTACCGTCGAACATAAGCGAATGAGTATGCGAACTCAGTTCGCCCTCGCTTGCACGTCGATACTCATAACCAAAACGCCCGACAAAGACATGTTGTTTGTCTGTGTCGAGCGCATCAATAAATGTCTTGAGAACCGGTTTGATGCGGAATCTCACGCCGCCACCAAATGCGACGGCACCGCCCTCAACTTCTTCGCTCTTTTCTCTCCATGTATAGACGTCGTACTTGTAACGACCGGCATCGATGTCGAGCTTTATGCCGGGGTCGAATTCCCTGGCGACATCATTATCCTGCGCTGCGGCGACGTACACCGACATTAACGCGAGGAGAAGCACTCCGATCGTCTGTTGCCCCCTTAACATCAAGTTACGGCTATCGAAGTTCTAAGAACTACTGAACAAGAAGCGGAATCTCCGATGCGAGCTGCAGGTCGATAAGTAAACCAATTCGTTTATCCAGCTGAAAGAACAGCGCGGCTTTCTTACCCGGAAGAATCTTGGCTACGATGGGTGCGTATTTTTGCCGTAACGCAGTCATGGCGACGTCGCTGTCGAGAGATCGCTTACCGATACTCGCAGCGGCCTGATCCGTCATCGAATTGAGACTCAACGCATATTCTTTTATGAGAGCGTAGCGAGCGTCGTAGATCTTCGCCACTTCATCCGAGTATGTCTCGTAGACAGGCCAGAA
>DATEOJ010000312.1:0-2470 GCA_035274235.1 Pyrinomonadaceae bacterium | reverse complement strand
ATAAACAAAAACAGATTCCGGTTGATCCCGATCACTTCGCGTCGTCGAAGTCGGCGAAGAGCGGTCCGCGAGCCGCGCCGTTTCGTGCGTCGAAGGAACAGGTAGTAGAAGCTCAGCGCATCTTGAAGTCCGGAGGGATGTATGGCGGCGATGAAAGCGGCAAGCTGGACGACCCCACCCGTGAGGGACTGAAGAAATACCAGGAGGCAAAAGGGCTGAAAGTTACCGGTACGCTTAATCAGCTGACGCTCGAGAAGATGGGTATCGCACTAAATGCGAAACAAAAAGGAGGTGGGCAGGACCGGGGGCAGTAGTTCCATAGTGCGACTATCCAGCAGCAGATTCTTCTCTGCGAACTCCGCTAGCGTTGCGTAAGATACCGTCTTGGTCTTCGTAACGATGAACCTCACGCAGGGCCCGCGGAGCTCGCAGAGAGTCCAATCGGCGCTCTGCTGGTATAATTCCGGCCATGAAGCTCGCTGCAATTTTCGTCGCACTGTTTGTCTGCGCTATCGCCGTTAATGCGCAGTCGGCTGCTGAACAAGCACAGATAAAAGCCGACATCCTTAAAGTCATGAACGATCAGACCGAGGCGTGGAATCGCGGCGATGTCGATGCATTCATGAAAGGTTACTGGAATTCGGAAAAGCTCCGCTTCGTCTCCGGCGACGGCGTCACGCTTGGCTGGCAACCGACACTCGACCGCTACAAGCGCAACTACAACTCGCGCGAGAAAATGGGAACGCTGGCGTTCTCGGATCTGACAGTGGATGTCTTATCAAAGGACGCGGCCGTCGTACTTGGCAGCTGGGCTCTCGCACGTGCGAACGATAATCCAAAAGGAAAATTCACGCTGATTTTCCGCAAGATGCGCGACGGCTGGCGTATTGTTCACGACCATACATCCTAAAAACGGAACAATACTTGCTTGAATCGCGTCGACGATGAGAGTGAGTATCAAAACCGTATTCATCAGTCTTCCGTTTGTTTTGGCGTCTGCGATCGCGCTTTTTGCGCAGACCGAGTCGCCCAATACTCCATACGAGCGCATTCCGGCGAACACTGCGAAACACTTTTTATATCCGTACTATCTCTACATTCCGAAGGAACTAAAAACCCCGGAAGCGCAAAAGGCCGTACACACTCTTCTCGTTATTCCAAACAATACCGGAAAGATCTCGGATGATTTTTCCGTACACGAAGCTGACGCGCTTCGTCGTATGGATCAGGTTCCGTCGATGGTAGGCGGATTGGAGGTGGCGGTGCTGATGCCGATCTTCCCGCGGTCCGAACGCGACTGGAAGATCTACACGCATGGACTCGATCGCGACGCATTACTCACCGACCTACCGGAGTATCGCCGGTTTGACCTTCAGCTGCTCGCGATGATAGATGACGCGCGGGCGCGTCTCGCGCGCGATCATCAATTGAAGTTTGAACGACAGGTTTTACTAAACGGTTTTTCCGCTCAAGCGATGTTCGCGAACCGCTTTACGTTTCTCCATCCCGACCGCGTAAAGGCCGCAGCGATCGGTGCTCCGGGTGGATGGCCTATCGCACCGGCGGCGATGTATCACGATCATTCGCTTCGGTATCCCATCGGTGTCTCGGATTTTCGCGAGATCACCGGACGAGATGTCGACATGCGTGAACTTCGCCGAGTGCCGCTCTTGATCTTTATGGGCGATCGCGATGAAAACGACGCGGTGCCCTATCGTGACGCGTACGAGAACGAAGATCGAGAAGTGATCATTCCTCTGTTCGGATTGACGCCGCTCGAGCGATGGCAAGCTGCGAAGAACTTTTACTCCGAGGCCGGAATGAATGCGCAATTCAAGCTCTATCCCGGCGTCGGTCACACAGTGACGAACGAAATGCGCGAAGACGTGCGAGCATTTCTTCATCGATACGCCGATTAAATTTTAGGAGACAAGGGGAAAGGTTATGTCCAACACTAGAGAAGGTTCGATCGAAAAGATCCGCGAGTTAACAGAAGGTATCGACTTCTGCATGTTGACGACGATCGACGGTGATCAGCTTCGGAGTCGTCCGATGTCGACACAGAAGTTTGAGTTTGACGGCGATCTTTGGTTCTTCACCAACGATAAGACGCACAAGGTCGAAGAGCTTGAACGTGACGATAGGGTCTGCGTTGCTTACTCGAAGCCGGATGAGAATGTTTATCTCTCCGTCTCCGGTCGTGCTGAGGTCGTGAAAGATCGAGCCAAGATCGAGGAACTTTGGAACCCCCTCTTAAAGGCATGGTTTCCGGAAGGCCTTGACGATCCCTCGATTTGCCTTTTGAAGATACCGGTCGAGCAAGCCGAATACTGGGACGCTCCATCGAGCCGGATCGTCCGGCTATTCCAGATCGCGAAGGCACTGGCCACAGGTCAGGAAGCGGACTACGGTGAGAACAAGAAGATCGATTTGTAGTCGGCCGCGTAGCGGACAGATGCGTTTAGCCGTA
>DATEOJ010000311.1:0-7350 GCA_035274235.1 Pyrinomonadaceae bacterium | reverse complement strand
CGGGGATAAAAGCGGACGCGAATACGCTCTATTACATCGGGTCGTCGACTAAGTCGTATACGGCATTGGCCGCCGCA
The DNA here is from genome assembly GCA_035274235.1 of Pyrinomonadaceae bacterium. Taxonomy (GTDB): domain Bacteria; phylum Acidobacteriota; class Blastocatellia; order Pyrinomonadales; family Pyrinomonadaceae; genus OLB17. Next base: position 7,273 of record DATEOJ010000311.1, on the reverse strand, counting down.
CTTCTCGACCGCGAAGGAAAGATCAAACTTCGCGACCCGATGACGAAGTATGTACCGGGCGTTACTTTCAAAGCACAGATCCCGGCATCGATGACCGTCCTAAATCTTCTGACCCACAGCAGTGCACTGACGAACGATCCACTCGTTTGGCGGACAGCGTTCTCGGGCGAGATCGATGACGCCGACCTTCTTCGCGTTCTCGCGGATGCGACTACGTTTAAAGAGCAAGGTTACGGCAAGTACGAGTACACAAATCTCGGCTACAACATCTACGGGATCTTGCTCAAGAAGACTCTCAACAAAAAGTGGCAAGACGTTTTGCAGGAAAAAGTTTTCGATCCACTCGGCATGAAGCAGACGAGTGCGTATGTCTCGCGAGCACGAGCAAAGAAACTCACGATCGCCGACTCATATCTTTTTGACCCGGCGAAAGAGGCAGTGGTCCGCTCGCCGCTCGAGAAGCAGGACAACAACATGCATGCAGCAGGCGGCATGGTGTCGAGTCTCAATGACGTCGCTCGCTGGCTTACTGTGAACATGAACAACGGCAAGCTCGACGGCAAGCAGGTCATTCCGGCGGATGTGATGCAGACCGTTCACACGGGTTATGTCGATACGGTGCGAGACCAATTTCCGTTTACCGGTAGCGGTAAGTACGGTCTCGGTTGGCAGATCGGAAAGTATCGCGAAGACAATGTGGTCTATCATCACGGCGGCTACTCGGGATGGAGCACTCATATCTCGTACATGCCCGACAAAAAGATCGGCGTCGCGGTAATGACCAACGAAAGCACCACCGGTGGAAGGCTTGTTCATCTCCTTGCTGCGTTCGCGTACGATCGCTGGCTCGGTACAGACACGAATGACAGTTATACGAAGCAACTGCAGGCTGCTGCTGAACGCTATCAAAAGAACAAGCAGGGGATGATCGATGCATTTCGCAGCCGCGCAAGCCGCACGTCACAACTCACGAAACCGCTCGCGGATTATACCGGTCGTTACACCAGCGATATCCTCGGCAATATCGACATCGTTGTCGTTAAAGATACGCTCGGTGTGAGGAATGGCTATGTGAGTGTCGTCTCAACGCCCTACACCGAGAAGGAGACGATCCGCGTCGAGATGACGCCGGGTCAAGGCGAGGTAATAGCATTCGAAAGCGGGAGCGACGGGAAGATCGCGGCGTTGAAATATAGCGGCATGAGGTTCGCTAAAGTTCCATAGCGACACGTTTGTAAAATGCATTGAGTTCCGTAGAAGCGAGACCATCGGTGTCGCTCTCAGGGAACTCTATCGGCTCGACGGTTTTCCAATTCCCGCTCACGAATTACCAAAACGCCACGCGCCAAGTTAACGCCTTTAGCGCAGCTCGCGTAGCGAGCGGAAGCATTTAGCCCCCGGCGTGAGCTAGGGGTACCTATCCTAACCGCGACCGAGCCCGCGAAGGCGGGCGAAAGATCGTGTCGTAAAACCCTGCCGCTCGCATACGCGAGCTCGTTGTTGCGCGGATCTCACCCCCCCCAGCTCACGCTGGGGGCTAAATGCTTCCGCTCGCTACGCGAGCTGCGCTGGAGATCGTACGACGATTTCTTTCTCATCAAAATACGATTTGGTTAAGCCCCTATTCCCAACTGCACTCGTCGACTCACGCCCCCGCAATCTTCTTCAACACTTCCCTTGCATTCTCGTTCCCCGGATCGAGTTCAAGGCTCTTCTTGTAATTCTCCACCGCTGATTTCTTATCACCGGATTCGAGATACGCTTCGCCGAGGCTGTCGAAGGCATTCGATGATCGCGGGAACGCAACGGTATTCAACTTGAAGATCTCGATGGCTTCTTTGAATTTCTTTTCTTCGATCAGGTCGTAGCCTTTACGGTTGACCACGTTCTCCAAGAGGTCGATTACCTTATCTCGTTTCTGAAAGCGACCGGTCGCCGCGTTCAGACCTTTCGTTAAGACGAGCTGCATGACTTCATTCGTGAACTCACGATTGGAAGCGTTGTTGGGGATCGGAATGACTGGCACAAACTTCGGATCGAAGATCATGTTCGCGATGTCAGATCCGGTGCGGTTCATAGTGCTTTGCCAATCATTGGTCGCAAGGATGATCGTGACGCCTTCGTCGATGTAGCGCCAGAAGTCGGCAAAGAAGACACTGTTCGAACCGTTGTGCCAGATGCGGGTTGTGTTCCGCTCGGTCTTCGTTACATCCCAGCCGTAGCCGTAATGCGACTTCCCGGTCTCGTCTGCCCGCAACGCGGGAAAATAATATTTCTTCTTCGCTTCTTTCGATAGGATCTTGTCGCCGAGCAGCGCATGGTCCCATTTCAGAAGATCACCCGTCGTCGAGAGAATCCCGCCGTTGCCTTTGAGGTGGAGATACGGTGCGTCCCCGGCCCACTCTTTCTCGGTAGGCTTTCCCCATCGCACATCTTCCTTGTAACCGACCGAGATCAGGCTTTGATCAAACTTCGGTCGCTTATATCCCGTCATCTCCATGCCTGCCGGCTTCCAGAGATTCTCGTAAAGATACGTCTCGTAACTCTGTCCCGAGACCTTCTCGACGATCAATGCGAGCAGACTGTATCCGATGTTTGAGTAACCAAATCGCGTCCCGACCGGCGATCTCAATTCCGAATTCAAAACCTTCTCGACGAACTCCGCCTCGCTGATCTTCTCGTAGTCGCCGCCTATTCCGCCGCGAAGTCCAGACTCATGACGCAGCAAATTGTGGATCGTGATCTCCGACTTGTCCGCCGGAACATTTGGAAAGTATTTGACGATCTTGTCGTTGGTAGTGAGTTTTCCCTGCATCTCCAACTTTAAGATCGCGGCGGCGGTGAATTGCTTGGTGATCGAGCCGATGTCGAAGATCGTCTTCGGCGAGTTCTTGATCTTCTGTTCCTTGTCGCTATAGCCGACGCCTCTCGATAATACCGGCTTACCCTCGAACGCGACGAGGACCGTTCCCGTGTAGCCGACCTTCTCGAGTTTCTGAAGATACGCCTCGATATCCTTTACGGCCTTAGGCGTCGGAGCCTGGGCGAACAGGCCGTTAACCATCGAAATGAGCAACAAGGAAAGACGTATCGCGTGTTTGATGTGCATCATCGTTTTCGTCGCGTTAGTGAACAACGCGTCGGGTCATTGTCGCGCAGCGTAGGTTGGCTACCCAACTCGTACTGCTCAGCTCACACTTGTGCTACATTACCCGACACCATGTCAAAGAAGACCTCTTTACTTCCTTTTCTGATTCTCGCTTTGGTCACGGTTCTGGGTTGCGGGCGCCTGATGAAACAAGCAACGAACGAAGAACCAAGAGTGAGCAACTCGGAGCCGTCAAAGGCCGATGCGTCGAAGTCGTTCACGCTGAGCGGCAAAGAATGGAAGAGCTTTGATCTCGACCAGATGGATATAAAGGTCGAGCTTCCCGGTCAGCCGAGCGACAAGACGCCTTCGACTTCCCAGTTACCCGCGGGCTGGGATCAGGTCTTTAGCTCGATGCGCATCCACTCTTACGACGAGGCCGACTTCGCATCTTCGTATTCACAACTCGTCCCGACCGGTAAGCGAAGCTTTACGATCAAAGAACTCGCAGACACGAGCATGACCGCGCTCAAGAAGCAGGCACGCGACCTCACCTATTCGCTCGACATAAAGTCGCAAACCAACGCCAAGTATCACGGAGAATTTACCCGCAATGGCAAGAGCTTTCAGATCGAAGGCTGCTGCATATATCAAAAGAGCCCGGCGAGGGTTTGGGCGGTGGTAACCGTGTTTCAGAAAGATAACGACGACGGACGGACCGCTAGTCAGCGGATCATCGACTCGGCTAAGTTTGCGGGTTCGTCGGAGGAATGTAAGTAGGACCGCTCACTGCGAGGATTCCGGCTCATCGGTCGCCGGCGCGACTCTGCTGCCGTGATGCGCGACGATCTGCCACTTGCCTTTGCGCTTCATCCAGACGTGGGTGCTGCGGAATTGAATGTTCCTCACACCTGAGACTGACGCGCGGTGGGTCATGATCGCGGTGGTTCCGTAGACGGTCACTTTGTAGTCGTCGGCCTTCACCGTGTCTGAATTTGGAGCGATTGACGCGAGGTACTGAGTTTTGTTTTCAAGCTCGCCGCGTTGTGTAGTACCGACGTAGTCATCAGCGACGAGAGTTTCGGCGGTCTTCTTATCGCCGGTGAGTTCGGCATGGGTCCACTTCTTATCGAGTTGTATCAACTGATCCTCGACGCTCCCCTTCTTGTATTGTCCGAAGGCGATCGACGAGGTTCCTAATATCAGTAGAAGTACATAAAGGAGTGGCTTCATTTTATTTTCTCCCGACTCTGTTTGCCGCGGCCATCAAGTGTCCGTTGAATGCTTTTGTCTACATGGAATTGATTCCCAGGCGGTCGGCCACCGTATCGAGATAGGCGATGTGCCCTGGGTTAATGTGGTCAGACTTATAGTACGCCCGAAAGAGTTCTTCCCCGGCCGCCCGATCGGTGTGCCACTTCAAGATGGCGACATCCAGCGGCGCCCGGGGAGGAGCGTCGCCGAAGCGGCCATAATTTTTGCAGAACAGTTCTCGCGTCTCATACAGTGCAAAGTACTCGAATCCCGAAGACCGAAGTCCGTCGATTACCGTCCTTGCAGTGACAGCATTATCATCGCCTAGCTCCCACCAAAGGTCCTTTCCGTACAGCAGAGCCGGCAGGCGGGTCCTCGCCTGGCAGTACGGTTCCTGATAAAAGTCGGTCGGCTTGTGCCCGGGCTCGAAGTCATAGAGCTCTTTTATCAGCACGCCGAGATTGACCGTGAACTTGCCGTAAAGATCGAGTCGGATCGGTGGTATGGGAGGAGCGAGTTCGTAGGGACCAGTCTGGAAATTAATGACCTGAAAAATACCTCGCTCGTCGGCTTCCCGGTTTAACGTCCGCCCCTTTTTACGAAAACCAAGCGGCTTCAGCGATCGATAGACTTCGGCCTGAATGTCGTCTAATGCAACGACGAATTTTGACTTGGTTGGCATAGCCGAAAGCGGGTTATCCGATCACTTCAAATTCTTGTTAAAGAACGCCAGCGTCCTCTCCCACGCCAACTTCGCGGCCTCCGCGTCGTACCGGGGCGTCGTGTCGTTGTGAAAACCGTGCTGCTTACCCTCGTAAGTAAAGGTCTCGAACTTTTTCTTGTTCTCCTTTAACGCAGCTTCATACGCGGCGATGCCCTGATTCACGCCCTGATCATTTCCTGCGTACTGAAACATCAGCGGTGCCTCGATCTTCGGCACATCGGCAACTCCCGCCTGGCGACCATAAAACGCGACACCCGCGTTGAGATCTTTACCTAGACGCACGGCGAGTTGATTGACCATTCCGCCACCAAAGCAGAATCCGACCGCACCGAGTTTCTTATTGCTGTCCGGCCGTGCCTTCAACCATTTCGCCGCCGCGACAAAGTCTTCGGTCATCTTCTTACCATCGACGGTGCGAAACGCCGCTACACCTTTTTGTTCATCGCCTGGATAACCGCCGACCGATGTCAGACCATCCGGTGCAAACGCCATGAAGCCGGCCTTACCGAGTCGTCGCGCGACATCTTCGATATAAGGATTAAGACCGCGGTTCTCGTGGATCACGAGCACTGACGGAAACTTCTTCCCCTTCGCGGGTTTTGCGAGGTAGCCCTTTATCGAACCATTGCCCGCAGGCGACTCAACGGTCTCGTACCCAACCTTGAGGTCTTTGTCGTCTTTCGCGATCGTCTGCGCCCAAGCAAAGTTTGGCGTCAGACTTTCGAAGATCGCTGCGACGGTAAGCCCGCCGACCGCGAACTTGCCGATCGCATTAAAGAAAACCCTTCGGTCGATGTCACCGTGTTGATACTCGTGAAATAGGTCAAGCAGTTCCTGCGGATACTCGTCTGCGGTTTTTCGTTCCATTCAATTTCTCCTTTGAGGATAGGATGCCACATTTTCGATTTTGGATTTTAGATTTTCGATTTTGGATTGGGTTCGGCCTCGCCGACAGGATACTCCGAGTCCGACAATCCAAAATCCAAAACCCAAAATCCAAAATGAGCAGCTATTCCCTCATCCGATGCTGAAGGTCAAACAGCGGTTGTTGGTTCACGGCGATCATTCCTTTGCCGGGCTCGTCGATGTCGAAGATGATCGTCATCACAAGTGCAAACGTTAATGCCAGTGTCAGGCTCGCCATCGGACTGCGGGCACCTACGAGACCGAATTGGAACCCGACGCCTAAAGTCGTGATCACGGTAACCAAGAGGAGAACTCCCCAGACCATCACCGGGATCCGATAGACAGCTCCGAGGATCACACTTTTATTGTGCGTCTGAAAAACCTCGTTGAGACTCGACGAGAAGAGAGCGTAATTTTCCGAACTCCTATCTTCAACTCCAAGAGCTTCGGCGTGGGACCAGAGCGATTCCCTGATCGAGGCAATACGATCCTCCCTCGCTTTTAATTCGTCGGGTCTGGAATATGCGTCGGCAATGTGAACTCGAATATCAACGTATTCACGAATCAGTTTTCTCGCTTCGGTCTTGTGCGGTTCGGGAAGAAGCCCCGCGTTGCGATAGACGGTCTCGATGGCGTTCACAGCTTCGATGAGGGTTTCCTTCCGCTCGTCGAAGCGGACGGTCGCCGCACCAAGCGTCAGCGCGACCATGAAGCCAAGCAACGCGAGCATCGCAGTAACGACGTTCGAAACCGGTCCTTCGGCTTCATGATTATCGATCCGTCGCCGTCGTTCGCCGATGCGCTGACCGACCTCGATCGGCAGAAGCGCGAATGCAACGATCACGACAAAAAACAGCCAGACGGGAATTTGATCAAGCATGCTGTGGTCATCCATTTGTAAAGGTGGAGCGGATAAATTGAGTCACGCTAATTTGCTGCGTCAGTTGTAGCGCTATATTCGCCGCAATGGAAGCGAAGAGTATTAGCACGGAGTCGCCGGGCCGAAGAGGAAGAAAACATTCCCGCGAAATACGCGAAAGGACCGGAAAGAAGAATCGATCTTTTTTCGCGGCTTTCGCGCATTTCGCGGGAATGATTTCTTTTACTTCTCGCTCAAGGCATAGACCGCAAAACTCGCGAGCCAGTGTTCGCCTTCGTCGTTGCTGTCAGTAGCTGAATCAAGTGGCGCAGAGTTGCCCTAGGCGATCTGATAGGTCGCGACGCTCGTCGGCGTCTCAAAGCAACGGACCTTGTAGACCTTCACTCGCTCATCAGCGACACGACCGTTCACATATTCCAGA
>DATEOJ010000310.1:0-4517 GCA_035274235.1 Pyrinomonadaceae bacterium | reverse complement strand
CCGAGCTCGACAAATACCTAGCCGATGTCGACGGCGACGAGCATTCTTACTACGCGCAGTTCAACGGCCTCGATAAGATCGCGAATGTCGTCGTCGCATACGACGATGACGAACTGGTTGGTTGCGGTGCGTTCAAGCGTTACTCGGCTGCGATCGTTGAGATCAAACGCATGTTCACAAAGCCGGAGCACCGTGGAAAGAAGATCGGTGCATTGATCCTAACGGAACTCGAGTCGTGGGCGAACGAGCTTGGTTACAGTGAATCGATACTCGAAACCGGGCATAAACAGAAGGCCGCCGTCCGTCTGTATCAGAACTCGGGTTATTCAGTGATCCCAAACTACGATCAGTACGCCGGCGTTGAGAACAGTGTCTGTATGAAGAAGTCGATCGCGACACGACAACAAGTCGTCGCTTGACCCTATGACCCTCGACCTGATCATCAAAAATCTTCCTGCGCTTCTGGCCGCGGTGTTTGTCGCGGTCCTTTTTATTCAATCAGGTCTCGATAAGGTTTTCGACTGGAAAGGAAATCTTGAATGGCTGACCGGCCATTTTTCGAAGACGTTCGTCGCGGGAACGGTCCCGGTGATGCTGGCCGTGATCACCGCGATGGAGATCGCGACAGGATTTCTCGCGGCCGCGGGAGTGATCTACTTTCTTGCGACCGGCTCGGCAACAGTCATGTTTGCCGCGGGTGCACTCGGAGCGACCTCGATAACCGCACTCTTCTTCGGGCAGCGGATAGCCAAGGACTATGCCGGCGCCGCGGTCCTCGTCCCCTACTTCATTCTCATGCTGGCACTGATGTTGCTTACTAGTCCTCGTGTCTAGGAAAAGCGTTGGCAAACAGGTCACCGCACTAGAGTAAAGGCCGTTATGTGAGGTGGGGAAATGAGAGGAAGAACGTTGAAGCTACATAGAATCGGACACAATCATATTTTTTATACATGCCTGATTCTTGTTCTAGTAATCGCCGCTGTAGGCCTGATCATTCGATAGTGAGTCAGCCAGCAATGATAAGCGAAGAGGCCGCCATGGAAGGCGGCTTCTTTCTATTTGGCGTACTCGGCTTTCTCCGACTCGAGTTCGGCTACGAGGTCCTTGTCCACGTCACGTAGCGCATTCATGTTTCGCAGCTCTGTAACAAGTACGATCGACTTGTCGATGCACTCGATCGCTTTCGATCGGTCGCCCTTCCGATAGAAAGCCTGAGCCATCAATCTGTATGCGATCGCGATATCTTGACGGGTCGTCGTTGTCGCCTCGTCGGCTTCAGAGATGGGGACGAGGATCCCGACAATTTTTTCCAGGTCAGCGATCGCGGCATCGTACCTTCCGAGCTTGAGTTGCGCCCGTGCGATCTCGGTCTGATAGATCGCGAGGTTTCGCTTGTACTCTAGATTGTCGGGTGTCTTCGTGCTCAGTTGCGACATTACCGCGATCGCCTTTTCGGCTTGTGCGATAGTGTCGGGATAGTTCTCGGAAAGTCGGTAGGCCCTTGATGTATTGAAATGCGAGATCGCCAGGTCGAACGCGACCACGCCGTTCTCGGGCTCGTTCGCGAGAGCCGTCTTCGGAAACTCGATAGTCGGCAGGCACGTTTCAACAGCCTTCGCTCCGTCAGCTTTGTCGATGTATAGCTCGCACGTTATCGAGTTCGTCAGCCAAACACTTCGCTGGACGCGGAAGTCTTTCGGAAACTGCGCGGCGAGCTCCCGACTCACGTCCGCCGCGAGAGTGAGTCCACGAATACCGCCTTCGTAGTCGCCGATCGACCCCTTGGCCTTACTCATTATCCGGAGAAGACGTGTCAAAGTTTTCTTGAAATCCGCGTTATCGGGTTGGTCGTTGCGGAGTTTCTCGACGATAGCGAGTGCTTCGTTAAAGAGCACGAGCGCTTTTTCAGTCTGCGAATTGAATACCGGGATCGCACCGTAGTCGATGAGCAAAACCGCGAGTCGATTCTGATACTCGACCGAGCCCGGATTTGCCGTGACTAACTCTCGTCTCAGCTTTAACGCATTCTCGAACTCCTTCTCCGCCTCTGCAGTCTCGCTGTTGTTCCAGAGCGTCCGCGCCGTCACGTAGTAGTTATTCGCAAGCTTCTCCTTCGCCTCGATGTTCGTCGGGTTCGCTTGATAGACCGCTTCGCGAAGGCGGGCCGCTTTTCGATAACTGTCGAGACCCGCCTGAATATTTCCGAGACTCGAGTTCGTCAATGCACCCTGAACGTCTCCGATCTTTTCGTACGCGGTAGCAAGCTCGCTTTGCAGTTCGAGGTCGCCCGTCGCTTCGGTCGACAAGCTGTCCAGATACTGCAGTGCGCTCGTCAGGATCTTTTCTCGCGCCTTTAATGAGCCTTCCAGATTTTCGATCTCGGGATATACCTCGAATAGGTACGAGTTCGCTAAGCTCCGGACATCGTTGAACCTCTTCTCCGCTTTAGCCCTCTCGATCTGAGCCGCTCGGGCTTGCCAGAGGGTCGCGATAATACCGGCGATGACGACGATGACGAGAAGGGCCCCGGCAACCACCATTCCGCGGTTTCTCGTTACGAACTTGCCCGCCCGATAACGAAACGTGTTCGGTCGCGCCGTGACCGGCAAACCGCGCTGATGACGCTGAATGTCGTCGGCGAGAGTCTCGACCGACGTATAACGTCGTGATGGCTCCTTTCTAAGCGCTTTTAGGACGATGTTGTCTAGATCGCCGCGGAGGGCCTGAGCACTTACCCCGATCTTGGGAGTGAGCGTTCGACGAAAACTGTTGGGTGCGGTCGGCGATCCGAAGCTTAGAGTCGGGGCGTCATCGAGCGTCGGTACGGGATAGTCTTTCGATCCAGTCGCGGAGATCACGGACGGAGCCACCGGTTCGGTTTCGATCACCGCCCGGAAGATCTCCTTCATATCGCCTTCTTTCGCTTCGAACGGACGATGACCTGTAAGCAGTTCGTAGAGGATCACGCCGAGACTATAGATGTCGGTCGCGGTCGTCACGCTCTGACCCTGGAGTTGTTCCGGCGATGCATAACCCGGCGTCATTACACCGAGTTTTGTAACGGTTGCCGAATTTTGCTGATCCAACTCGGACGATAAGATCTTGGAGATGCCGAAGTCGAGGAGCTTCGGCGCCCCTTCGTCATCGATGATGATGTTCGACGGTTTCAAGTCGCGATGAACGATCAGATTTCGATGAGCAAAGCTTACGGCGGAACAGACACTTCGAAAAATATCGAGACGGGCGGCAAGATCGAGACTGTGTTGATTGCAATATTCGTCGAGCGACAAACCTTCGACGTACTCCATCGCGAGGAACGGAATACCGTCATCGGTAGTGCCCGCATCGAGGAGCCGGGCGATGCTCGGGTGTTCGAGCGATGCGAGTATATCGCGTTCGAGCTGAAACCGTCGTCGTAGGGCCGCGGTATTCATCTCGCGTTTCAGAAGTTTTAGAGCGACCGTTTGGTCAAACTTCCCGTCATCACGTTCAGCGAGGTAAACAGCCCCCATACCGCCATGACCTAGTTCCCGGACGATCCGGTAACTGCCGATCCGCTGCCCGATGAGTGGATTCCCGTCAGTATCAAAAAAGTCTCGCGAGAAGTCGGCGGCCGAAAGTAGCAGCGAACTTTCTGACTCCTCTTCGAACGCGAGCAGCGATTCGACCTCCTGACGGATCTCGTCGTCCAGCCCGCTTAGAAATCCTTCACGCTGTCCCGGCTCAAGCTCGAGGACCTCGCCCAGAACCTCTTTCGCCTTTTTCCATTTTTCCGAATCCATAGACTTCCTTCTTATGGTAGAGGCGTGATCAGCCACCGAAGTCTGCCATCTTTTTCGAATCGCACTACGCCCGGCTTAGCTCTCTAAACAGCCACAGCTTTGCCGAATTCCAATCGCGCCCGACCGTTCGCTCCGAGACCTGAAGTGCGTCGGCGATCTCTTTGTTACTAAGCCCGCCAAAGAATCTCATCTCGACTATCGATGCCTGCTGGCTATCGATCTTTTCGAGGCGTTCGAGAACGTCGTTTAGAACCAGGATCGACTCGGCACGCTCCTCGACGGGCAGATCGACATCGTCGAGCGAGAAATGGAGCGGGCGGTTTCCGCGCTTTTCGGTCGCGTGTCTTCGCGCATGATCGATGAGGATCTGACGCATCAGCCGCGACATGATCCCGTAGAAGTGACTGCGATTCTGCCATTCGATACCGGCTTGATCGGTCAGACGCATAAAGGCCTCATGAACGAGCGCAGTGGGTTGAAGCGTGTGATTGCTGCGCTCGTTCGACATCAAATAGCGCGCTTGGCGTTTGAGCTCGTCGTAAACGAACGGCAGGAGCAATTCACTAGCCTTTTCATTGCCCTCATTCCACTCGTGCAGAATACGAGTTATCTCGGACTTCTCGTTATCTTTCATAAATTCTCCGGGTGATGGAGTTTAAGGTTGCGAGGTATGTGCGGGAATCGTAGCCTATTTTTTAAAAAAGCAAAAATGAGTGTCCGACTTTGGGAGGTCTT
>DATEOJ010000309.1:0-8033 GCA_035274235.1 Pyrinomonadaceae bacterium | reverse complement strand
TCACATTTTTCCGGCCACACACTATCATGTTTTCAAAGATCGACCCTTGTTAATTGCCAAAAGATGAACGACGAATTGCCCCGCTCGACCTCGGTCGGAACAACAGACGCTATCAAGATCAACGACTTCGTCGTTCGCTTTGCGAACGTCAACGGCACCGGCTCGGCTTCGGCCAACGCACTTTTTACAAAAGCGATATTCCGACTTGGCGTGCCGGTTACACCGAAGAATATTTTCCCGTCGAACATTCAGGGTCTGCCGACGTGGTACGAAGTCCGCGTGAGTGAGAAGGGTTACCTTGGCCGGCGCGAGGGGGTCGACCTGATGGTCGCGGTGAATCCGCAGTCGATGAAGCGCGACTATGCGGACACGCGGGAAGGCGGTTACTTTGTCTACGACAGCACGAAACCCCTGTCGCCCGACTACACGCGTACCGACATAAAGCATGTTGGCATTCCAATGACCGCGCTCTGCAACGCCCAGTTCACCGACGCGCGTCAGCGTCAACTTTTTAAGAACATCGTCTACATTGGTGCGCTTTCGGCATTGTTCGACATCGAGTTCTCGGTACTCGAGGGATTGATCGGCGAGCAGTTTAAGGGAAAGGAAAAACTGATCGAACCCAATATCACCGCGCTTCAGCTCGGCGTGAATTACGCGCGGGAGAATTTCGATTGTCCGTTGAACCTACGTGTCGAGCGACGCGATCTGCTTGGCGATAAGATTCTCTACAGCGGAAATTCCGCTTGCGCACTTGGAGCGATCTACGCTGGTGCAACCGTCGCTGCATGGTACCCGATCACACCGTCGACATCCGTCGTTGATGCGTTCGCGAAGTATTGCACGAAGTACCGCGTCGACGCCGAGACGGGTAAGAACAACTACGCCATCGTTCAGGCCGAAGACGAGCTTGCGGCGATCGGCATGGTGATGGGTGCGATGTGGAATGGCGCTCGTGCGTTCACGGCGACCAGTGGACCGGGTGTTTCGCTGATGAATGAGTTTTTGGGATTGGGTTACTTCGCCGAGGTTCCGGCTGTTCTAGTTGATGTGCAGCGGACCGGACCGTCGACGGGAATGCCGACCAGAACTCAGCAGTCGGACATTCTACTTGCAGCGTACGCGTCGCATGGCGATACCCGACATCCCCTGCTGTTCCCCGCGACGCCGAAAGAGTGTTTCGAAATGACGGCTCTTGCGTTCGACCTTACTGAACAACTTCAAACCCCGGTGATCGTGATGACGGATCTCGATCTCGGCATGAACGATCATGTAACCGAAACCCTCACCTGGGACGAGAGCCGACATTGGAATCGCGGGAAGATCTTGACCGGAGCGCAGCTCGATAAGATCTACGGAGCATTGGCCAACGGCAACGCGATCGCCAATGGCAATGGCAACAGCGAGGCAACCGATGCCGAGATCGAAGCGGAGGCTAATTCGGAAGAAGAAAACGCGGGTGCGTATCTGGAACAGTTCCGCGGAAAGTTCGGACGATATCTCGACATCGACGACGACGGAATTGCCTATCGAACTTTGCCCGGCACCCACTCAACGCGTGGTGCGTTTGTAACACGCGGCTCGTCGCGTGACGAGTACGCGGTCTACACCGAGGATGCCGAGGTATACCGCCGCAACGTCGATCGTCTCGCAAGAAAGTGGAATACTGCGAAGGAGTTGGTCCCAGGGCCGGTCTTCTCTGGAGAAAGGGAGAAAGGGAGTAAGGGAGACGGGGAGAAAATCCAAAATCCAGAATCCAGAATCCAAAATCGAGATGGCGTTGTTTTTTTTGGGACGTCGATCTTCGCCGCGGAAGAAGCGATCGAGATGCTAGCCGCTGACGGCATTCAGCTCGACGCGATGCGCGTCCGAGCGTTTCCGTTCGGCAAAGCGTTTGGTGAGTTCGTCGATTCACATGAGCGTTTGTTCGTGATCGAACAGAATCGCGATGCCCAGTTCCGCAGCCTGATGATGATCGAGCTCAGCGTCAACCCCGCCAAGATCGTCTCGATCCTCAACTACGACGGTATGCCTATCACCGCCGACAATATTTATCGACAGATTAAGAGCGTGTAGGACAGGCATCCCCTGCCTGTCCTCGCTGAATATTTCCAGTTGACCGCCGTAACTCGAAGTTGCTCGGCCTGCGTAGGACAGGCATTCCTGCCTGTCCTCGTCAAAATCCCGAGTCTTATTGAAATTCCGGGACACTATCGAGGACAGGCAGGAATGCCTGTCCTACGCTCTCGGTCAAATCACGGAGTACAAGAAAGCTCAAACTAAAAGAAAACCGTCAACGCAACTTCCGTCGCTGCTGTCTCACGACTTTCTAACCTCACTCGCCACTTCCCTGACGCGACCGGTCCGGCAATCTTGATCGTCCGAAACACTTCACCCGACTCCGGACTACCGGCGAGATTCGAACCGACAACCTGACCGCTCGGATTCAAAAGCGTCGCGGACACACCCGGTGACGCCAGAAGATTCATCGCTAACCGTGAACCGGTAGTGACCGGTAACTCTAGATCGACGGTCCCACGGGCGTCGATCCGAACGACCTTCGCAAACCCGGGCTTAACCTCGACATCGTCCGCTAAAGGACCACCAAACATCGCACCGTAGTTCCGCGCTCCGATACGACTCTCCGTCGGATCCTTCAAATACTCGTCGGAGAAATTGCCGGCGAGCGTATCGGGGTCAGGCGTATGGTCGCCTTTCGGCGGGATCGCGAGCCACTTGTAGAGCTGGCGAAAATGCGAGACCTCGCCGAGGATGTTCCGCGAGGAAACATTCGCTCGAGAAAGGTAGTTAACTTTTGCCCGCCAGATCGCGGACGCGAAAGGTGAGAAACCATCGCCGTGTGCATCGTCCTGACATGTCGAAGTCCGGGAGTCTATGCCAAGCGTCGCGAAACGCGTCCCGTTTGTGTTGTTCACCAGCAGGTTGAAGCGCTTCATCGCATCGGGCGACAACTCGGCGACGGCGTCGAGATTCTGCGTGTTGATCTTGAACGACAGTCCGTACAGGCCTACCGCGCACGGCGTACCGAGATTTGGAACCCCGAGCATTATCAAGTGGGTCGCTGTCGGCTTGCCGTCAAACTGCGTCGGCATCTTGCTGTTGACGTAAACTCGTGCGACCAGTCCGCCGTTCGTGAACGCAACCAGATCGACGTGCCACGCATTTGTGTCCTTTTGGATCTCGCGAACGTCCTTGTCAACAGTATCGGCGTTGTCGGTCGAGACCTTTCGAATATCATTGTGGGAAGCCCAAACATTCCACTTGGGATTTATCACCTTGAAGTAATCGAAGAATCGCTCGACGGATTCCTTCGACTGCCAGAATCCCCAGACCACGACCACCGGTTTTGGAATGATCTTGATCTCTTTTTGCATCGAGTCGTCCGGAATCGAGACCTCGATCTTTCGATCCATCGCCGAATTAACATCGGCGCCCGACTGGTACCAGCTGAATCCGCTCGTATCCCAGACAAGTTCAACTTCTTTCTGTCCGTTTGCCGGGACCACGGCGCTAACCGGACCGTTGGGTAGCGTGGAATTCTCAATCAGTTCTTTGAAACTGACGGTCGCGGTCTTATCGGTCGAGCCAAAGTTTGCTATCGTCGCGATCACTTTTACCTGGTTGCCGTCTACCGACCGTCCGCCTTCATCGATGTCGCGCCATTCGTTCGGGCTCGGGTAAACCGGCTCGGAGAACCTCACGTCAGTGATCATCAGCGGCTGAGGTTTCCGGCGTAGCCTCCACGTGACGCTATACGTAAAACCGTTTTTCGCTCCGTCGTTCCACGTCTTGGTCCCTTCAATGACATCTGGGTTCTTCGGATCGATTTCGCCTTCGATCTCTGTTCCGCCACGCTCGATCCGAACATCGTTTGTGTTGCTGGAAGTCGATGGTTTGCGCGTGCTGTCGGGGCAGAGATTGCTGTAAGTCGCATTCGTTTCGTGACGGTATCGACCTTGAATTGCTGGAAGTGAAAAGCTGAGGCGGAACTGCATCGCGTTAACCGACAGTGAGAACGAGTCAGCGGCGCCGTTCCCTGAACCGATCGTTACCTTTCGATCGGTGCTCTCTGCCTTTATCACTCGGTCTGGTTCCCAACTGTGACAATTTGTCGTTTCGGTTTGGATACTCTTTGTGGTTTCTGAATCAGTAAGACCGACGCGTGCGATCGTCGCGGGGCGACCCGTTCCCGCGGAATCGTTGACGATGATGCTGCTCCGATACACGTATCTGCGCGTCTTGACGTGTTTAATGCGATCTTGTTCGTTCACACGTCCGGCTATGCGATCGTCGCTCGAGAAATTCGCCTCAAGAGTTTTTCGAAAAGTAATAACCCCGCTCCATCCGGCCTTGACCGGCGCGGGTTTGCGCGTCGTCTGTGCGGTGACGATGTCGCCGAGAAGTATCGGCAAAAGCAACAAGACTGCGACGCGAACGAATTGGGATGACTGTTTCATATGTTTTGAAATCAAGGAGATCAAACCTGATACGCGGAATGCGCGACGCAAAAATATCGCACGCGTAGGACAGGTTTTCACCGCGAGAGAAGGACAGGCATTCCTGCCTGTCCTCGATTGCGTTTCCGAATTTGAATCGGACTCGGGATGTTGTGGAGGACAGGCAGGAATGCCTGTCCTACGCTCGCGGCAAAGGCCAACCTTCTTACTGACTCGAGAGATTCAGACCGACCCAATTCCAACCGCCGTATTGCGGTGTGACCATCGAGGGTTTTGCTTCGCCGGGTACGAAGAGAATGCCTGCGCTGCCCACAGCGGTTGAGGGCGATATTCCGAACATTGCGGGATGCTTTTTGTCGTCCTCAATCTTTAGCGGTTTGCTGTCCGCTGTGATGGTGATGCGATAGCGGCCGAGCGGGATATTGTGGATGCGGAACGCGCCGGAAATACCGGCCGTCTTTTTGATGACGATCGTTCGGCCGGCACTTCCATCGAGCATTTCTCCTTCGGGCGCAAGTGTCACTTCAACAACTGAACCCGCGCGAATCGCAAACGCCGGAGCGTTGTTGTCATCGGCGGCGACGCTATACCAACTCAGAAAGATCGCACCGCCGTAAAACGTCGAGGGGAGATGCGAACTCTCCTGAAGATTCTCACGGCTTGTTATGCCGTACGGAAGCATGACGAAATTTTCGACTGCGCCGTTGGCGGTAACAAAGCTGTCGAGTTTTCCATCTGCCGGATGAAGTGAAACTGCCGCGACACCGTCGCCCCAGTTGATCTGATAGCCGGCGTTGTAAAAGTGTGCGGAGCCCTTTGGGATAACGAATTCGTAATAGCCGTTCTGATCGCTCTTTCCTTGTGCACCTGAGTAGTAACCCGCGAGATACGACGCTCGAACGCCGAGTTCCGCGCCGGCGAGCGGCTTACCCGACCAATCCTTCACGTATCCGCGCACCCGTCCGGGCTTTACGGTCAGCGTTGGAAACTGCGGTAGCGCGGGCACCTCGTTACCCATAACGTTGACCCATTGCGTGTCCGGGTTTACGGCAATCACCTTGGCGTTTGGATCGCCCGCCGACGGAGCTACCTTCGTAGGCTTCTGCGAAGCGGCTGCCTCATTCGGAAGGTGAACTTCCATCAACCCGCAAACAACCACTTCATCGCCCGAGACAAAAAAGCCAAGTACGACACGCCGCGAAGGCCCGTCCTTCAAAAGGCTAAAAATTTCGAGATCGTTATTACGACCGGCCGATTCGTATGTCCATCCCGACTCGCGAAACTTCGACTGGATCTGGCTGATGGTCGTAGAGCTCTTACCGGGTTTCTTATAGTCGCCTTGCCACGCGAGAACCTCGCGTTCGCCACCGACGAACTTTCCTCCGCTTTGCTGGACCAAGCTGTCGAAGGTCTGATTGAACTCCCGCGGTACACTTGCCGCCGCGATTCGCGCGGCTCCCGCGGGAAGACCGGCATCCGCGAGTTCAGAGTTGCGGGTCGCTACCGCATCTTGGGCAAGCGTCGTCCAAACTGAGAAGAGAAGCAGAAGCGAGAGAACCGTTGTCGTCTTGAACATAATATTCTTGCGTCGAATTGAATCGGACCATTCACATACGCGAAAAACCTGTTGAGAAAGTCTCATCCCTTGACGAGGTGGCTATACTTGACGTCATCTATGCGAACTCCAATCGTTCTTGTCGGCGGACTCATCGTTCTCGGAACTCTCCTCATATCAGACTTCGGAGCAAGAGTTCTCTCAAGAGGCGTTGATAACAGCTACATCGTCTATGTCTACAACGTCGACGATTCCGCTATCGTCTACGTAAATGACCGCGAGGTCGGTCGCGTGGCAAAGCTGAAGTCGGCTCAGTTCCACATCAGCGGGTATTTGGTAGTCGGTTCGAATCGCGTTCGACTCGTCGCAGAGAACGCGGCAGGCAATTACAGTTATGGGTTCGATGTGGTCAAGGATGGAGAGGTCATTCACACCTTCAGATGTGGCGTCGGCCTTAGCGAGGATTGTTCCAAGGAAGTAAAGACAGGGATCGTCTTTGATCGCACGGTCACGATCAACTACGCACCATCGGCCGGCAACGCAAATGCGACCATGAACGCTGTACGAGGTGGACCTTATCGCAGCAGCAATACCGGAGGTTCGTGGAATGCCAATCATAATGGCTCGTCTAACGGCTCATGGACACCAGACCTCGCCGCCAACTCCACTTCAAACTCTATGGCGAATGTGGCCGCGAACATCGCGACTGTGATCCCTTGGCGCGGCGGAGTGCCGAACCTTGTCCCGAAGGTTGTTACTGACCAAGGAAAGAAGCCGAAGTTCTCGATCTCTGCTCGATACCCCCAAATACCTGTTGAGCCGACGGGCGACGACTTTAACTACGAAGCGGCGAGGTTAGTCAAAGACGAGATCGCGAGTTTCAAAAATGGATTGTCGACTGCACCGGACGGGCCGACCAAGCAACTCACGATCGTTTATAAGACCGGTCTTGTCGATCGCCGCGTGATCAGTGTGATCTTCACCGTCACGGAAAGTTCGGAGGAAGATCATCCGATCGTCTTTTCGCAGAATCTTAATTTCGATCTCCGGGAACAACGCAGTCTCGAGTTATCCGATCTCTTCCGCGAAGATTCAAATTATCTCGCCCCGATCTCGGACTACTGTATGCGGTCGCTAAGGGAGAAATTCGGAGACAGTGATCTAATCCGCAAGGCCGCCGGACCGTCAGAACTAAACTACCTTGGATGGTCTATTGTGCGAACGGGGATCGAGGTTGAGTTCTACAAGGCTGAAGTTTCAGGGACGACACCTGCTCCGCCGACGGTGCTTGTTCCGTTCAGCATTCTGAAACCGATCGTGCGCACAGGCGGGCCGATCTCACACTTGGTTAAGTAACGTATGGCTAAACACATCGGGATCGTCGCCGGAAGCGCGGAGGGAGCGGCTCTCTGTTATCGCACGATTTGCATGGAAGCACCCGCGATCATGGGTGAGCATAATCATCCCGAGATCACGATGAGCTCGGTGCCGCTTGCCGAGCACATGAGTTACATCTACAACGATGACTGGTCAGGTTTGGGCGGCGTCCTTGCGGAATCGGCGACGAAGGTCGCACAAGCCGGTGCGGACTTCGCGATATGTCCTGACAACACCTATCACCAGGCATTCAAGTTTCTCTTACCCCTCTCGCCGATCCCGTGGATCCACATTGCCGACGCTGTTGGTGAAGAAGCGAAACGACTCGGCTTCAAACGCCTCGGAGTCATGGGAACTAAATATCTGACAGAAGGTCCGGTATATCCCGATCAGCTCGCGAAGTTCGATATCTCGCGCGAGATCCCCGATGAAGGCGATCGCGAGCGTATCAACACGATCATCTTTAAGGAACTCGTGAATGGGATCTTCCTCGAAGAGTCGCGATTATTCTTTAACGAAGTGACCGAGCGATTGAAGTCCAGAGGCTGCGATGCCGTTGTTCTCGGCTGTACGGAGATCCCTCTGATCGTCCGTCCGGATGATTGTCCTTTACCCACCCTTGA
>DATEOJ010000308.1:0-6618 GCA_035274235.1 Pyrinomonadaceae bacterium | reverse complement strand
GGACGCGAGTGGTGAATACCAACTCATGCTCGGAGAGCCGATGGGCCTCACCGCGCCAAAGGCGATCGCTTTGCCGTCGACTGCTTTCTTCTCGGATCCCACCTGGTCGCCTGACGGTTCCAAAATTCTCATTCAGGATAATCATCGGAACCTCTGGATAATCGAGACCGCGAACGGCACGACGTCGAAGATCGACACGGATGAATATCCCGATCCTTCGCGCGACTTCGAAGCCTCCTGGTCGCCTGATTCGCAATGGATCACATACTCGAGGAATCTCTCTAATCGCTTACGCGCAATATTTGTTTATTCGTTAGCGGGTAAGAAAGCGCATCAGGTGACGGACGGACTCGCGGATTCGATTTCGCCGGCGTTCGATGCGGGAGGCAAGTACTTATACTTTTTGTCGAGCACCGATTTCGGACCTAGCACCAGTTGGCTCGAGATGAGCTCGCTCGACCGTCCCGTCAGACGTGCCGTCTATCTTGCGGTACTGAATCCGTCCGACCCTTCACCGCTTTTGCCCGAATCTGACGACGAGCCGCAAGCAGCGCCGCGGACCGAAGCAAAAGAACCGGCACAACCGCAAGCCGCAGCTGCGGCGGCCGCGCCGGCATCGAAGGCAGTTCGTATAGATCCCGCGGGAATCTCCCAGCGAATCATTTCGGTGAATGTTCCTCCGGGAAATTACAGAGATCTTTCGGCAGGTCCGGCAGAGTCATTTTTCTACACTGAGGTTATTGCTGGATCTCCGGCGGGACGTTTGCAGAAATATGACATCAAAGGCCGGGCAGCCGCTCCTTTTATGGAGGGGATTTCCTCGTACAGCATCTCGGCGGATAAAAAGAAACTTCTGTATCAGGCGTCCGGCAACCGCTGGGGGATCGTGGGAACTACGGCTCCGGCCAAAGTTGGAGATGGGGCTCTGAATGTTAGCGGACTCGAGACGCGAGTAGATCCCCGTGCCGAGTGGGCCAACATCTACCGCGAGACATGGCGGATCCAGCGCGAATACTTCTACGATGCGAAGATGCAGGGCGCGGATTGGAATGCCGTGTATGAAAAATATAAGCCGCTTCTCGCAGCGGTCGGACATCGCGCAGATCTCGGTTATGTCATCGCGATGATGGGTGGCGAGCTTACTGTCGGACACTCGTATCTAACCGGAAACGGTGACATACCGAGTGATGATCCGGTATCGGTTGGATTGCTAGGAGCCGACGTGTCGCTGGAGAACGGCCACTACCGGATCAGCCGGATCTATAGCGGAGAAAACTGGAATCCCGATTTGAGGGCACCGCTTAGCGCTCCCGGGATAAACGTCGCGGAAGGCGACTACATTCTGGAAGTCAATGGCAGGCCCCTTAACGCAACTTCCAATTTCTACAGGGTCTTCGAAGGGACGGCCGGTCGGCAGACCGTGATTCGCGTAAACAAGTCGCCATCTCCGGATGGTTCGAGGCCCGTTACCGTAACACCGGTTGCTAGTGAGGCCGGACTTCGAACCCGCGCGTGGGTCGAAGGAAATCGGCGACTCGTGGACAAGCTTTCCGGGGGACGTCTCGCTTATGTCTGGCTTCCCAATACCGCCGGCGCGGGCTACACCTATTTCACCCGATATTTTTATGCTCAGCAGGATAAAGAGGGATCGGTCATAGATGAGCGTTACAACCAGGGTGGGATGGTGGCGGATTACATCGTAAACGAACTTGACCGGAAGCTGATGGGCTTCTTCGGTATGCGAGACGGAAAACCCTTCACATCGCCGATCGCCGGGATCTATGGTCCAAAGGTGATGCTCATCAATGAGTCGGCCGGTTCGGGAGGCGACGCATTGCCGTACATGTTCAAACTTCGAAAGCTTGGACCGTTGATAGGGACCCGCACATGGGGCGGCCTGGTCGGAACACTCGGCGGACCGACGACGATCGACGGCGGTGGAATAACTGCGCCGAGCTTGGCGTTCTATAACCTGAACGGCGAATGGGATGTCGAGAATATCGGCGTGGCCCCTGACATCGAGGTGCCATATACGGCGTCCGAGGTGAACAAGGGTCATGACCCGCAACTTGAACGCGGTGTGGCTGAGGCGATGAAATTACTCGAACGCGGCGTGGCCCCGCGTGTGCCGCGGCCTCCTTCGATCGATCGCGTCACGAAGAAAGGTGGAAACTAGAGCTGGCATTCTTCACTAGTCAGCGGTGAGAGAAATAGTACAAATGAGCAGAGCAATAAAATCATCCTTGCGGACAATTCTTACACTCGCGATCTGCGCGATGTTCCTTCCCGTACTCGCGCAGCAGCCTGAGGCGCCCTATACACGCACCGAGGAAATGATTCCAATGCGCGACGGCGTGAAGCTTCACACGTTTATTTATGTTCCGACTAAGACTAACGAGAAGCTGCCGATACTGTTTCTCAGAACTCCCTATGGAACCGGGGACATGTCTCCGGCGCAACTCGCGGGAGCTCTTTCCGAACTGACGGCCGAAGGTTACATCGTCGTCAACCAGGATATCCGCGGTCGGTTCAAGTCAGAGGGACAGTTCGTAATGCTTAGGCAGCCGCGAGATCGCAAAGACAAAAACGCGATCGACGAGAGCACCGACGCTTACGACTCGATCGAGTACCTGTTAAAGAACACGTCGAATAACGGCCGTGTTGGCATGGCCGGAACAAGCTACGGCGCGTGGCTGACCGTCATGGCCGCACTCGATCCGCACCCGGCTCTCAAGGCCGTAGTCCCGGCGGCTTCACCTGCCGACATGTGGCTCGGCGACGACTTTCATCACAACGGCGCGTTTCGGCTCAGCTATGGGCTCGAATATACCTACATGATGGAGTCGTCGAAGGGGATGACCGATACTGCCGGTCTCGTTAATGACCCTGATGTTTATCAGTGGTACTTAAACCTCGGAGCGCTCTCTAACGTCGATGCTAAATATTTTAAGAAAGCCTTGCCGACATGGAATGATTTTGTAAATCATCCCGACTATGACGCGTTTTGGAAACGGCAGGGATTCGCACCGTGGCTCAACCGTGTTACGGTGCCGACGCTCAACGTCGCGGGCTGGTGGGATCAGGAAGATTTCTACGGTCCGATAAAGATCTACGAGCTGCTCGAGAAGCACGATAACCAGCATAAGAACTTCCTCGTAGTCGGGCCCTGGAACCACGGCGGCTGGTCACGGAGCGATGGCCGAAAGCTCGGTCCCGTTGATTTTGGAAGCGAGACCTCCGCCTATTACAGGAAAGAGGTGATGGCCAAGTTTATGGCGCATTATCTGAAAGATAAGGCGAACCCGAATTTGCCCGAGGCACTGACGTTCCAGACCGGAGATAACGAATGGGTACGTAACGATGCCTGGCCGCCTAAGCGAAACGTCGTCGATCGGCCACTGTATTTTCGAGAGAACGGTGCTCTTTCATTTGAGGCGCCGGTAGCAAAGGACGGTGCAGGATTCGACAGCTATGAGTCGGATCCTGCCAATCCGGTTCCTTACCGCAAGCGTCCGATACCACTCAGGACTGGTTGGTCGACGTGGCAGGTTAACGATCAGAGATTCGCAGCCGAGCGGCCCGACGTCTTGAACTGGAAGACCGAGGTTCTAACCGAGGACGTTACCGTCTCCGGAAAAATAATGGCCAATCTTTTTGCTTCCACGAGCGGAACGGACAGCGATTGGATCGTCAAGCTCATCGACGTCTATCCGGACAACTTCGCCGCCGATCCGACGATGAGCGGCTATCAACTGATGATCGCCGGTGACGTCTTCCGCGGCCGCTACCACAAGAGCTTTGAAAAGCCCGAGGCGATCCCGGAAAACTCTGTACTCCGCTATCAGATCGGATTCCCGGCCAACGATCACGTTTTCAAGAAAGGCCACAGGATCATGGTCCAGGTGCAGAGCTCGTGGTTCCCACTCATCGATCGTAATCCTCAGAAATTCGTGCCGAACATCTTTTTAGCGACGGATTCCGATTTTCAAAAATCGACGCAGCGGATCTTCCGTTCGGGCAGTCAGGCTTCGCATATCGCCTTGCCGGTTGTCGGCTCGACGCCTTAACAAGCTCGAGTTGTTTTTACATCTAGACCTTCGCCGATGGCTCTCGCCCGCAGCGAGAGCCATGGCGCTAATTACGTCGTAATGAATAAATTTCAGCGAATGAATCGAAAATTTCGCCGTGCGTTATTGCCGGCAATATTTGGCGCCCTTGCGATAGCAATGGCGCTTTTTCAAAATGCGGCCGCGCAAACTATCAACCTCGAACGTGTGGTTGCAGAGCTGGAACCTGAAATTCAGCGCGCGTTGATCGAGGGGAAAATTCCATCCGCCTCCATCGCGATCGTTTCGGGCGACAAAGTGATATGGACAGGTGCCTACGGCTACTCGAACCTGTGGGCGCGTACACCGGCGACACCGAGCACGACGTACCTCATCGGCTCGACGTTCAAAGCGATGTCGACGGTCGCTTTGCTTCAGCAAATGGAGCAGGGAAAGTTCAAGCTCGACGATAAAGTGAATGACTATCTGACGGACTTTAAAATTCAAAACGAGGATCCGAAAAACCCGGTAACGTTTCGTCACCTGTTTACCCATACCTCGGGACTTCCCGGCGGCTTCGGTGCGTTTCCTGTCTGGGGCGATACTGTTCCGCCACCGCTCGAGGAGTACCTTTCCAAGTCGCTCGTGATCAGTAAGCCGACAGGATCTGTCGTTATTTACTCGAACGTCGCGTATACCCTTATCGGTTATCTGGTGCAGAAATTTTCGGGCGTTCCGTACAAGAAATATATTCAGGACAACATCTTCACGCCGCTGGAGATGAACAATACCGCCTTCGAGCCGACTCCCGCGATGGACGAACGGATCTCGATGCCGTACACCGTCGACGAAAAAACCGGAAGCCAGCTTCCGGCGGTAAGGGTAAAGGCATCTGTCTGGCCGGCAGGAATTGTATACGGCACCATCTATGATCAGGCCAACTGGATGATCATGAATCTCAACAACGGCGCCTTTAAGGGCAAACGGATACTCGGCGAGAAAACGATGGAACAGATGTTCACGCGCCAACACGATCAGTTTAAGGGAAGCATCGAGGGAATCTGGGGTAACGAAACGGCCGGCTTCGGCCTCACTTGGTGGTCGCAGGTCCGCGACGGCGATCGTTATTTCGCGCATAGCGGTAGTCTTTCCGGCTACACAGCTTTTCTGCTCGGCAATCGCGATCGCAAACTGGGCTTCGCCATTCTTACAAACGGCAATCGCGCACATCCGCACCTCTTTAAGCTGGCCGATCGTGCGATGGACTTGTTGAAGAAATATTCAAGTGCTGAAAAAGTTGTTCCCGCGGGACACTAGGCGAGTTAGAGCGTATGTATGAAGTAAGCCGGATACTGAGAAACACAGCTTCGATCTTCGCGGTCGCATTTACTTTATGCCTCGTAACTAACTGCATCGCTCCCCTGCGGATTTCCGCGCATGCTCCGATCGGTCGAGTAGAGACCCGCGTTGATTACAAATCTGCGATCGAAGTATTGGAGCAGTTTGTCGCGCACGAGATGGCGGACAAAGATCTGCCCGCTCTTTCGATCGCACTTGTTGATGATCAACAGATCGTCTGGTCGAAAGGTTTCGGCTTTGCCGATCCGGTCAAAAAAATACCGGCCACGGCCGAGACCGTTTATCGAGTCGGTTCCGTCTCAAAACTTTTTACTGACATCGCGATCATGCAGCTGGTCGAGCAGGGAAAGCTCGATCTTGACGCACCCGTCACTCGCTACCTGCCAGACTTCCTTCCGCGCAATCCGTTCGGCAAAGCGATCACGCTACGGCAATTGATGTCGCACCGGTCCGGGCTTGTTCGAGAGCCGCCTGTCGGCAACTACTTTGAGACGACCGAGCCGTCGCTCGCGCGGACGATCGAAAGTTTGAATCAAACGGAATTGGTTTACGCTCCGGAATCCCGTATCAAATATTCGAACGCTGCGATAGCGACGGTCGGATACGTTTTGGAGCGGACGCAAAAAGAGCCGTTCGCAAAATATCTCAAGCGCTCGGTGCTCGAACCCGTCGGCCTCGACCACACCAGCTTCGAACCGGCCCCCGCGATCACAAAAGATCTGGCGAAGGCATACATGTGGACAGTCGACGGTCGTGTCTTTGAGGCGCCAAAGTTTGAGCTCGGCATGAGCCCTGCCGGCAGCATGTACACGACAGTCACCGACATGGGTCGCTTTATGAGCACCCTGTTCGCCGGCGGGAAGGGGATGCTCAAGTCTTCAACACTCGATCAGATGTGGACACCGCAGTTCGCCCCGGCGGGTCAGAAGACAGGCTACGGTATCGGGTTTGGAATTGGCGAAATGAACGGCCACCGCACGATCGGTCACGGCGGTGCGATCTACGGTTTCGCCACCTCGCTGAAGGCGCTTCCTGATGACAAGCTCGGCGTCATCGTGGTCGCCACAAAGGATTCCGTGAACGCAGTGACAGGTCGTATCGCCGACTTTGCGCTAAAGGCTATGCTTGCGGCGCGTGAGAGTAAGCCTATTCCGCAACCGGAGATCACGTCGGCCATCGATCCGGGTTTCGCACGTCGGATCGCCGGTCGATA
>DATEOJ010000307.1:0-10947 GCA_035274235.1 Pyrinomonadaceae bacterium | reverse complement strand
CTAAACCTCATCGGCAAGACGACCGCCGAAGCCGAGTACGAGCTCGACCGCTTCATCGACGAGGCCTTCATGGCATCCCTTCCACGCGTTCGCATCATCCATGGTTTCGGCACCGGTGCACTTAAGAACTACGTGCACCATTTCCTAAAGAATCACGAACTCATCGACCGCTTCGCCTTCGCCCCCGAGAACCAAGGCGGCCACGGCGCGACTATCGCGGAGATGAAAACGTAGGAACACGCGTAGAACAGGCTTTTAGCCTGTTCTTTTCAGCGGTACGGTCCTGCAGATTTTACTAAACGCATGTTGTCCTACACCGACACGTTAGAAAGCCTGTCGTACTCCGATCTCGTGTAGAATATCTCGGTAACTTCAAAGGCTCTCGCATGTTCAAATCGCTCGTTATTGTCTGCCTCTTTATTCTCGGCGCGGCCGCACAGGAATCCAACGCGCCGATCCTTGTGGACGAATTTGAGAATACGGGTTGCTGTGACATTCGCGCCCGGATCGACAACTTTCTCCAAGATGTCGCAATTCACCCGACGGATCTCGGTTTGATCGCGATCGTCGGCCCGAAAGATAAGATCGTCGAAAAGGTGTTTCGCGAAGAGTTGGTAAGAAGCCATGTCTTGCTCAGAAAGTTTGACCCTGCCAGACTTCGGTTTGTCCGAGCCGAAGGCGACACCCTCAAGTACGCGTTCTGGAGGCTACCGGCCGGATCAGCGATGCCGGAGCTGTTCGGTACAGACAACACGTACATCATTGATGTGGCTAAACCGATGATGCTCTATGCCGATTATCCGTACGGCGACGGCGGATTGTGTCCGGCAGTTGAAAGGCGGGAACTCTTTACTTTCTTCTTGGCGGCAAACCCAACCTCACGCGCCAAGGTAGTCATCCGCGGCCATAGTCGGCGGGAGACCGCGAGGATCCAACGAGAACTTTCGCGATTCTTGGTAAATGAAAACGAGTTCGATTCGCTCCGAATCGAGTTTGTGCATACCAGTCGAGAGGACGGGCGTGGGTTCGGTCCATCGACTGAGTATTGGTTTTTGCCCTGAAGTCCTCAACGCAAATGAAGCGAATTCCCTTCACGGTGATCTTATTCCTTACGTCGACGGTGGCGGTGGTCTCTCAAGAAACGCCGAAGGCCGAGTTGCTCGATGAGTTCCCTGCACAGCCTTGCGAATTTATCCTGGCCAGCGTTGATGCATTAGCACACCATATGCAGGTGGAGCGAATGGCAACCATCGCGATCGTGATCTACCGCCCGGTTCGCAATCCGGAGCGAGCCGGGGGTATACGACGACTGATATCAAGCGCACTGCGGCTCCGACGCGCGGACCAACATCGTTATCGCTTTTTCCTGGCGGACAAATCTCCTGACGAAGAGATAAGAACTAAGTTTTGGAGTGTGCCCCCTGGTGCAACACCGCCGACGGACGGAGCAGCGCCTTGGGACGAAGTGTCTCCCGATGTCTCGCGTCAGTTCATGTTCGGCTATGTGGACGAGACCGATATTTGTCCGACATACGTTCCCAATGCGTTTGCGAAATTGCTGTTGGACAATCCCGGTTCGATCGGTCGAATAGTAGTGACAACGAGCGTGAATCCGATAGTCGAGCGGTTCAGTTTTGCACGAGGGTTTATAGACGATCTGGTCGTTCGTCACGGCGTTCCGCGAAAGCGTTTGCGATTGACCTTTCGCGAGTCTAAAGAGGAGACGGGTGCGGAGTTCTGGTTTGTACCGGCAAGTAAGTCTCCGAGTAGAGGACGTAGGACGGGCGGTTAGCCCGTCACACAGGCAAATGAAATCGAACAAGCTGATTATTACGTTCACTGCTTTTCTTCTATTCTGCGCCATTGCAAGCGGTCAAGGACCTGCGAAGGCTATTTTGGTTGATGAGTTCGGAGAACTCTGCAGCGACGATGTCAGATCTAGAATCGATAATTTCTTCGCGACTATTAGCAACAGCGGGGACTCGACCGGTTATGTTGTGGGTCTCGCCCAAGCTTCACTGCCGGGTCGATATGAGAAATTCGTTAGGTTATTCAAAAATCATATTGCCTTCAGGCATTTTTATCCTGAAAGGGTGAAATTTATCCGAGGAGCGGATCGGAACGATTTGAGAATCCAATTCTGGCTTGCGCATCCCGGAGTCTCCGGTTCGGATATTACGCCTGCTTACGTCCGATCGCCAATTGTCGTCCCGACATTATTCGACGCCAGCGCGATCGACGCGATCGAGAACGGCAAGGTCCAGTTTGGTGAGGGTGGTGAGCCGTGCGACTTTGGCTTAATGCCGGAACTCTTTGCCAAGGAGCTTAGTCAGCAGGTGGACCTCGAGGGCCATTTAGTGGCGACTTCCGATGGGCGGCACTCTGCTCGCTTCGTCCGAAAGGTTCTTCGACTTACACAACAAGGGCTGACTAAAACCTATGGCGTCTCAGCCGGACGAATAAAGATCTCTTACGCTGGGAGCGCGACGCAAAGCGAAATGCAGTTATGGATGGTTCCGAAGGG
The DNA here is from genome assembly GCA_035274235.1 of Pyrinomonadaceae bacterium. Lineage (GTDB taxonomy): Bacteria > Acidobacteriota > Blastocatellia > Pyrinomonadales > Pyrinomonadaceae > OLB17. The sequence continues at coordinate 8,423 of DATEOJ010000307.1, read as the reverse complement.
GACTACGTGACCGCAAGCTTTCACAACTCGTATTCCAGGCTGACGCAGTTCCAAAGTGGCGTGCCTTAAGTCCAACGCTGACGAAAGCGACAGCCTGGAAAGCCTGTCCTACGCATACCTGCAACCCAAACACATTTTCGCTACAATAACCTCACCCGAACTCACGACGGATCGACGGGCTAACAGCCCGTCGTACGATTAGCAGCCCGTCGTACGATTTGTGCTCTACGACCAATTCTTCATCGACGACCTTAAGGATAAGGCGGATCTGATCCGCATCATCGAGCCGTACGCGCCGTTAAAGAAGAAGGGCTCGAATTGGATGGGGTGCTGTCCGTTTCATCAGGAGAAGACGCCATCGTTCTCGGTGAATCCGCAGAAGGGTTTTTACAAATGCTTCGGCTGCGGGAAGGGCGGTAACGCATACACGTTTCTCATGGAGATGGAGGGTCTGAACTTTCCCGAGGCCATCCGACGCGTCGCGGAGATGAGCGGCGTCCCATTGCCGGAGCCAGTCGACGATCAGCAGTATCAGAAAAGCAAACAACGTCGCGAAGAGAAGAAGCAGATCTCCGAACAGATCATCGAGCTGAACAAACTCGCTCTCGAGTTTTGGGAAGCCGAACTGCCGAAGAAAAACGCGAAGGCAAAAGCCGCAAAGGAGTATCTCGAAAAGCGCGGCATTAGCGAAGATATCCAAAAGCAATTCCGGATTGGTTTCTCACCCGATTCATGGCAAGCGCTTCATGACCACCTGCTCGAGAAAGGCGGCGACGCAAAGGTGATCGAGCAAAGCGGTCTCGTGTCGATCAACGAGGAGAAGGAACGCGTCTTTGATCGCTTTCGCGGTCGCATCATGTTTCCCGTGCTCGATGTGAACGGCAACCCGATCGCGTTTGGTGCTCGTGCGATGGGCGACGATCAACCGAAATATCTCAATTCGCCCGAGACACCGGCGTACGTAAAGGGTCAGCATCTCTACGGACTCTTCCAGGCAAAGGAAGCGATCCGACAGAAGAAGTTTGTGATCCTGGTCGAGGGTTACCTCGACTTGATCGCGCTCGTTCAGCACGACGTCAAGAATGTCGTAGCGAGTCTCGGGACAGCGTTGACACCGGAGCAGTCGAAGCTGCTCGGACGCTTTTCGAAGAAAGTCGTCATCAACTACGACGGCGACGTCGCGGGAATCGGTGCTGCCCGTCGTGCGATCGACCATCTGCTGCCAAACGATTTCGAGATCAAAGTTCTCGTCCTCCCGGATGGAAAGGACCCGGACGACTATATCCGCGAAAACGGAGCCGACGGTTATAACCAGGCGCGCGGGAGAGCGGTTCCCTACCTCGACTTCGTACTCGACAGCGCGATGCACGATCGAAGCCTGACCAATGCAAAGCAAAAAGCCGAGGCCATCGAGGACGTGCTGCCCGTGCTCTCCGAGATCAAGAACGGCATCCAGAAGCGCGAGAGCTTTGACCAGGCGATGAACTTCTTTCGCGTCGAGAGCCAGGGACTGAAGCGAGAGCTATGGCATGCGGTCAAGCAAGGCGACAAGCTTGGTTCCGATGCGATCAAGAAGCAGGTTAAGCGTGCGACCGCGGCGAAGATCACGGTCGCCGAGCAGCAACTGCTCGAGCTTTTGATCTACGACCACGAGCTTCAGGACAAGGTGCTTCCGCTGATCGAGGAGACCGACTACGAGGAGCTTGCGACGGCCCCGGTCTTCCGGGCGCTGTTCGCGGTCAATCAAAATCGGGCCGAGCCGACGTTGGAGCTATTGACCGAACTTACGGGCAATGACGAGGTCCTCCATGACTTCCTGCCCCTCCTTCTCATGACGGACCCGCACCGCGAGGTCGGGGAGGTTATCGACGAGGTCCTTCACCGGGCCGAGAACTGCCTGTTTACGCTGCGGTCGATGGCGATCTCGAACCGAATTCTCGAGGTCAGCCATGAGCTGATAGCCGCAGAACAATCCCGCAATTCGGCCCGTATTAATGAATTGGTCGCCGAACACCTCGAACTTTCGAAAATGAAGCAGCACCTGCTTAATAAGATCTCGGAAACATGATTCTTCAGTGTCGGAGCGGCTGCTCGTAGCTCGTGACTCACGTGAAGGCTGCTGATATTATCCGTCTATGAAAATTCTTCTGCTCATCCTCGCCCTCGCGATACCGTCCGCGGCTCAGATCGAACAACTCATGAAGCAGGGCGCGAATGTAACTCTAAAGGACGAGGCCCTCGTGTTTGTGCCCGTGAAATTCGAGCCTTGCACGCTGATATGGCAGATAAAACGTAATAACGTGATCACCCGGGAGACAACAATGAACCTCGGCGATCTTGATCCCGATCGAATAAGAGTGGAACCCGTTCGAGACGAACCCGGAATCATCCAGGTCATGCTTTATACGATAAGTTCCCGCGAGCTGATAACGGAACAAACTGTGTATAAAGACGATTCTCGAGGCGAACTAAGCAATAAGTCTGTGCAGGTCATACTCGTCAAGAAACGCTCGACCGCCGACAAACTCGCCCAGGCATTTGCCTCGGGCGCCAGGACGTGTATCGAGAAGACCTCGCGGGACCATTAGCTGCCGGTGATCGAAGAAGAGTTAGGACCGCGTTTTCCGGCTTTCCGTGCTGTTCAAAACTCCAGATTTCCTGATATCATCTACGTTTCTGACTGCCAGCCGATTTTGGCGTGTGGATCAGCACCCAGCGTATTAATTTCTATATTTTATAAACAACGGCGCGCACCCGTATTTAATCAAAAATCCTTTACGAAATATGGCCGACTACGACGAGAAAGAAGACCTGATGGATCGCCTGCTCGCTTTGGGCAAGCGAAAGAAGTTTCTAAGCCTGGACGAGCTTCACCGGGAAATTCCCGAAAACATGATGTCCGCCGATGATCTGGAAGACGTTCTAGACCGTCTGGAGGGCGCAAATATTTCTGTGGCCGAGACCGATGCCCAGCTACTTGAGCGTGCGTCGAACCTGGCTCTCGACGAAGACGAGGAAGAAGCAGCCGAGGAGGACGAGATCGATCTCGACCTTTCCGCGGGTGCCCTCGATAAATCTAACGATCCTGTTCGTCTCTACCTCCGCGAGATGGGTATTGTCCCGCTCCTGACTCGTGAGGGTGAGGTTACGATCGCAAAACGTATCGAGCGTGGACAGATCAAGACCCGCAAGGCGATCTCGCGTTCGCCGATCGCGGTCGAACGTCTGATCAAGCTCGGGGACGATCTTCGCGCCGGTCGTGCAACGATCCGCGAAACCGTCGCCTTCTCCGAACAAGCTGAGATCTCGCTCGAAGAGGACAAAGCCGAAGAGTACATGCGTTGGACCCTGGAAGGTATTGGCAATATCCAGGGAACTTACAACGCAGCACTAAAGGCCCTCGCGGCATTCCAGAAAGAGCAGGTCCTTGCAAAGGATAAGAAGAAGCCGCGAAAGCTGCTTCGTCTTCGACGCCAGACCGCAAGGCTTCGGCTCGAGATCGCTCAGGAGATCAAGAACTTGAATCTCACGGAGCACTCGATGCAAGTTCTGATCGCTTCGATCCGGAAAGTCGCGGAAGAGATTCGCAAGACGGAAAAGGCGATCAAGCCGCTGCAGAACAAGCTCGATAAGAAGCCTGCCCAGCCGCAGAAGCGCGACTTGCAGGCAAAACTTCGTGAGGCAAAGGGAGCACTGAAGGCGATCGAGGAGCAGTTTCATCTGCCCCCCGTCGACATCAAACGCTCATACCAAAACATCAGCGTGGGCGAGTACGAAACGAACCAGGCGAAGCGTGAGCTCGTCGAGGCCAACCTTCGTCTCGTAGTTTCGATCGCGAAGAAATATACGAACCGTGGTCTGCAGTTCCTTGATCTTATCCAGGAAGGCAACATCGGTTTGATGAAGGCCGTCGACAAGTTCGAATGGCGACGCGGTTACAAGTTCTCGACCTATGCAACGTGGTGGATCCGACAGGCGATCACACGTGCGATCGCCGACCAGGCCCGCACGATCCGCATTCCGGTCCACATGATCGAGACCATCAACAAGCTGATCCGCACATCGCGTCTGCTTGTTCAAGAACTCGGTCGTGAACCTACGTCGGAAGAGATCGCAAAGCGGATGGACATCCCGGTGTCGAAAGTCCGCAAGGTTCTCAAGATCGCACAGGAGCCTATCTCACTCGAGACGCCGATCGGCGAAGAGGAAGATTCGCATCTCGGCGACTTCATTGAGGACAAGTCGATTCTCAACCCGGCGGAGTCGGTGACGTTCTCGAATCTTCGTGAGATCACGGACGAGGTTCTCGCGACACTTACGCCGCGTGAGGAAAAGGTGATCAAGATGCGTTTCGGACTTGGCAACACGGGTTCGGAGCACACGCTCGAAGAGGTCGGACAGCACTTTGCCGTCACTCGCGAGCGTATCCGTCAGATCGAGGCGAAGGCGCTGCGAAAGTTGAGGCATCCGTCGAGATCGCGTCGGCTGAAGGCGTTCCTCGAAGGTAAGCAGTAGGCAATTTTTGAGCTAGCCCTTGAAGGACAGGCTTTATCCGCCTGTCCTTTTTGTTTGCGTTACCGTGTGCACACTTTCCCGGTTAACTCCTGGTTGCAATCAAATCTCGAATTGAACGATATGCGTAGGACAGGCTTTCCAGCCTGTCCTCGTCGAGGTTCTCGATCCTCCAATAAATTCCGAACCGTGAACCCATAAGCAGTCATCACCGGAGCACCACGTTACAATCAAGCCCGGAACCCTAGACGAGGACAGGCAGGAATGCCTGTCCTACGCCCGTTGCCGCGGTCTGGTGTTTGCCTGCAAATCGCGGAATGTCTCAAATGCCTATACTTGTCGAAATCTACTGGCTGATAATCCTCTCGATCGTCGTCGCGTGCATCTCGTGGACCGTCACGCAGGAGGCGATCTTTGAGGAATGGCGCGAGATCGCAAAGAAGCGGAGCAATGGGAAGAGCAACATCCTGGTGCGAAAATTTTTCTATGTCTGGACCTGTGAATACTGCTTCAGCCACTGGGTAACGATTCTCGTTCTCATCATCACCGGTTTCAAACTTCTCTTCGACGATTGGCGCGGTTACGCGATCTCGTTCTTCATACTTCCCTTCCTCGCCAACTTCTGGATGAGCCTGTACCGCCGACTACGCGTCGAGATAAAACACGAGAACGCACTCGCCGAGATCGCGAAGAAAGAGAACGACGACGGATAAACCTGCCCACCCGAAAAACTCGGAAGGTGACCTTACAGGCGAACGGATCGTCTCAACGACGTCAGAATACCTACTCAATTGGGTGGTGTTTCGAGTCCCGGCACCGACGTATTCTCGAATCACTGAAGCGAAATGCTTCAACGAAGAAGAGAGGATACGAAATGACTTTCACCAATAACAAAGAAATCTTCGACTTGGTCGTGGCGTTTGAAGACCGCACTCTCCCGAGATACAGCTGGACGCACCACGCACATCTCGCTGTCGCGACATTTTACTGCAGCACGCTTCCCTTTGGCATGGCTCGAAACGTTATGCGTGATGGCATCCACTGGCTGAACGATCGTTACGGAACTCCGAACGACGCGGTCAACGGATACCATGAAACTTTGACCGTGTTCTGGCTCAAGCGGATCTGGAATTTTATGGATTCGCGTGTTGGGCACAACGATATCGCGGGCCTCGTCAACGAGGTGATCGCGACGTTTGGAAATAAGGATCTTCCGTTGCAGTACTACAGCAGCGAATTGCTCAATTCGCCAAAAGCGCGCCGGGAATACTATCCACCCGATCTCCGCCTTCGACCCGCATTAACACATGCTATCTCTCTTGCCATACTTAAGCCGCTTGTCTGATAGTTTTCACCTAGCACGCTCGGAATCATCGCCATCCGCAAGGATGGCGATCTTGCTTTTAAAGCCAGAAATCTCGCCCCCCAGTTCGGTCATCTCTCTGCGGGCTTTGCGAACTCTGCTTGAAATTGTCACTCCAGCTCCCGCGCCCATTTCCCGCGCAGAGTTCGCAAAGCCCGCAGAGGAGAACGGCCCGTTCAATCCCGCATACCCAAGTGGGTGGGATTTCGGTTCTTATCAACCGACTCCAGCCTAAGCCCCGCACCCAAACAGCAATAAAACCGAGCATTTATGCCGACTCCGTTAGCACTCGACGAGGTCCTCACAAGTTACCCAGAAGGGCGGGGTTTACATCGTGCTCAATGCCTATATTGGGAGTGGTTAGAACATTCGTTCGATAAAAAGTCTTAAGAGGATATCAACATGAGCACATTTTGTATGGAACTACGATCAGCGATGCGATGGCTGATGATATTTGCACTAGTTATCACCCCGATGACGGTCGTCTTTGCGCAGGACGCAACGATCACTGAGGGCAATTCAATTTACAAAGCTCGTTACACGGAAGCAGATAAAAAAGCGTTGGAGACTCGCACGGAAACAAATGACGGAGTTGCACCAAGTAACGACAATTTTGCGAACGCAACTCCGATCCTCGGTGGGGCGGTGTTGGTAAGTAATGTTGGGGCGACGGCCGAGACCGGCGAGCCGGTTCACGGTGCCGGCCGGGGTGCACGGAATCCTGCAGAGAACAACTCGGTTTGGTACAAATATGTGGCAACGCTCGATGGGGTACTGGAGGTCTCCACGGCAAACGATAGTTCTTCGACACTCAGCGATACCGTTCTTTCCGCGTATGCCGGGACCTCCGTGAACGCTCTTAGTCCGATCGCCGAAAATGACGACTTTCCCGGCTTGAGTGTCAGGAGTAGGATTACATTCACAGTTTTTGCGGGTAACACTTACTACATCGCCGCTGACGGGTTCGCGGCGGATACAGGAACCTTTGCGATCACTTGCTCGATTAGCGCGTTCGCCATCAATAATAATTTCGCAAACGCCATTGACCTTTCACCTTTTGGAAGTACCGACGTCATAGGTATTACTAGCTCAACTTTTGGTGCGACCGGGGAAACCAACGAACCCGACCACCTTCCAAATGACAACCTGTTAACGTCGATCTGGTACAAGTGGACTGCCAACCGAACCGGAAGCATCACCTTCTCGACCCACGGAAGCAACTATGACACTGTTCTTGCGGTCTACTCAGGCTCGGCTCTGGGTTCACTCTCTCTGATCGGCCGCAATGACGATTTCAGTACCGGCATTAACTCCGGGAGTAGTCAGGTGACGTTCTTTGCGACACAGGGTCAGACGTACAGAATCGCGATCGATGGTTACCACTTAGCGACAGGAAACACCTCGCTCAAGTGGAACATAAATCGAGCGGAGAACAGCAAGAGGTTCGACTTTGACGGCGACTTGAGAACCGACATTTCTATATTCCGTCCCAGTAACGGCCAGTGGTGGATCGAGCGTTCAGGCAATGCGAGTGTTTTTGCGACAACGTTCGGCACTAGTTCGGACTACCCGACCCCCGCGGACTTCACCGGCGACGGCAAGGTTGACATCGCTTTCTGGCGACCGTCGACCGGCAGCTGGTATGTCCTACGGAGTGAGGACTCGTCTTTCTACGCGGTCCCATTCGGAACGTTGGGCGACATCCCGGTGGTCGGACATTTCGACGACGATAATAAAGCTGACAACGCTGTCTTTCGCCAGTCAACCGGAACATGGTACGTCAGTGTTACTACCGACGATAATCCTCGTATCGTGCAGTTCGGTAGAGCGTTCGATGTTCCCGTAGCCGCAGATTACGATGGCGACGGCTACACCGACATCGCGATCTACCGACGGTCGACTGGACAATGGTGGATCAATCGCTCTCGTGCCGGCGTCGTGGTTACGACATTCGGAAATCTAACGGACGACCCGGTAGTCGGAGACTATACCGGTGATGGTCGAGCCGATGTAGCCGTCTACCGTCCGAGTACCGGCCAGTGGTATGTCCTCAGGAGCGAGGACAACAGTTACTACTCGCTGCCGTTCGGTCGGGACACGGACATCGCCGCCCCCGGCGATTACGACGGAGATGGAAGAACGGATCAGGCGGTCTTCCGTCCGTCTTCCGGTACCTGGTACATTAACCGTTCTTTTGGAGGGGTCCTGATCAAACAGTTCGGTATCTCGAACGACATACCGACCCCGAGTTCGTTCATCCCGTAAACTCGATTCCCTTCCACCCTCCTTGCCGAGTGCCGCCCATGTGGCGGCACTCGCTTTTTCTTTTAACAAGAGAGAGAAGATCTTAATTGTCGGTGATCAAATTTCGTGCTTCGTCGATCGCTTCATCGAGCGTCACGACCTTTCCATCAAGCTGCATCTCATACACAGCGTCGAGGATCTGCTTGAAGTGAGGTGATGGTTCGAGTCCAAGTTCTAAAAGGTGCCGGCCCATCAGTATAGGGTCCGGTGCCTTTTTTTCTATCTGGAGTTCGCGGACCTTTTC
>DATEOJ010000306.1:0-17723 GCA_035274235.1 Pyrinomonadaceae bacterium | reverse complement strand
CGTTATTCCCCGATGGAACAGATCTGGCCCGGTCTCGACGCAGCTTCGCAAAAGGTAATTACCAACAGTTATGACGACCGTTCAGAGCGAATCCTGAAAGAACCGCTCGACGCACGTAGTGATATCTATTCGCTCGGCGCGACGCTGTATTTTCTAGCGACAGGTAGTGAACCGGTCGATCCGCTCGAGCGTTCGATCGATCTTCTCGAGGGCAAGTTGGATCCGCTTCGCGAACCGACATCGGTCAATTCTCAGATTCCACCCGAAATATCGGACGTCCTCATGAAGGCTCTAGAGATCAAACGCGAGAATCGATACGACTCAGCGATGATCATGCGGCACGTGCTGCAGTCAGCGATCAGCCGCGTTCAAGAACGCGAGGATAGAGCTCGCACCGATCAGAGAGAGGCGTCGGACTTACTTCGCCGAGCCGCTGAGACGCAAGCCGCTCCCCCGCCCGCACCAAGGGTAGAGGAAAAGCCCGTAGAAGTCGCTCCTCCGGTAGAACGTCACACAGAGACCGCTCCTCCGGTTGAAGTCCGACAGAACGCCGAACCGCCAGTAGCTCGTTCTGAAAGACCGGTTCCAACGCCAGCCGAACCCGAAGTTGTCGCCTATCGTGAAACCGAATCGGTTGATGAAGCCGAACTCGCCGCCGTTTTGAAAGAGCTCGAGGAAGCGGAATCGCGAAGTTCGGACGCCCCTGAAGAGGCAGCGACGGCTGAAGTCGTGCTTCCCGCAGCAAAGAAACCCGAAGCCGCTCCGCCAGTCGTGGTCGAGCGACCCGAGGTCAAGGAACCAGATGTCACTCCCGCCGCTGCCGTAGAGGGGCCTGCCGTCAAGGAACCAGAGGTCGAGAGGGTTGAAACGGCCGCGCCGTCCACTCCGGGGCCTGTGGTCTCGACGTCTTCCTACGAGGTAGATGACGACGAGACGATCTTCAGTGCCGAAGAAAGGACCGGCTTCTCGTTGCCGATGCCCGCGATAGCGGGTGCGATAGGACTCGTGATCATGATCGCTGTTGGAGCATGGTTCGCGATGTCGGGCTCAAAGACCAACGAGCAGCCTGCGGCACCGGCACAGACAGAAGTTGTCGTTCAGCAACCGGAACCTGTAGAAGCCGCTCCGGCGACGAACGATCCGATCGTTTCAAGCCAGTCCGATCCCGGCACTGCTGCCGCTGCCGTGACGGAGCCTGGACAGGATGAAGTAGCGGCACAAAAAGCTGCTGCTGCTCCGAAACCGAAGAAGACCGAACCGGCAAAGGCACCGGAAAAGAAAAAGGTGACAGTTGACGATTTGATAAACGACAACTAAACGCCGCGAATTGCACACCTGGGATCGCGCGTCCGCGTGATCCCAAAAAGCCCCCCAATAGAGACAGGAAGACAGTTATGAAACTCGCCAACGAAACGCACACCTCCCTTTCCCGCATTCGCGCGTTTGTAGTTCTTTTCGCCGTAATGCTGATGTTTGCAACCTTCGCGAACGCACAGTCCCCACAACTTAGCCTTGCCGATCTTCTGATCGGACTGCGATCCAAGAAAGTTTCGCTCCCCGATCGAAACGCGATCTTGACCGAAGCAGTGCGTCAGCGCGGAGTAACGTTCGCTATGACTCCCGAGATCGAGAAAGAGCTCGAAACAACGGGAGCGACTCCGGACCTCATCGCGGCCATCCGCGTGAAGATCGCCGCCGCAAAAGCGCAGGCGACTCCGGCTGTTGTTCAGCCTGTTGCAACGCCGACGCCGGCTCCGACCCCGCCTCCGCCCGATTTTAGTTTTTATCAAACAAGGGCCGATCAAAGTGCCGGTCGCGGAGAGTTTACGGCTGCGATCACGGACTACAACAAGTCCCTCGAGATGAAAGGTGACAACCAGGTCGCATACCTGGGTCGCGGTAAGGCTCATGCGGGAATGAAATCGTATGACCTGTCGGTCAAGGATTTCGACAAGGCCGTGGAGCTTAATCCAAAGGATTCGCTAGCGTATTTCAATCGAGGTGTTTCCTACGAAAAACTTGGTGACCGCAGAAAGGCGATGGCCGATTATCAGAGGTCAGTCGATCTAGATGCGGAGAACGCTCTTGCGAAAACGGAGCTAAAGCGCCTCAAGGACCTCGAGGCCGCAGAAGCCGCTGCTGAGTTGGCTCGGAACACGCCGCCCGAGTTTGTTGATATGGGAATGCTGACTGCGGCCACTGCTATCCGAATGATAACGCCTCTCTACTCGCCCGTCGCACAGCGATCGCTCGTCGAGGGACGCGTAACTGTCGAAGTTGAACTCGACGCGACTGGAGAAGTGGTAGCTGCAAAGGCGACCTCGGGTCACCAGTTGTTAAGAGTATCTGCTGAGGATGCGGCGAAGCGTTCGAAGTTCAAACCCGCAACCTTTAACAATCGACCGATAAAAGGTAAGGGTTCGATCATCTACAACTTTAGTCTGAAGTCTAAATAGCACCAGTCTTGCTCTATTGGGAAAAAGCACCTGCAATTTCGCGGGTGCTTTTCTTTATTAGTAGGCCGATGTCGACGTGGCGGGTTTTAACCCCTCGGCTTCTTGGGCGATCTTTACACCCACCGACGCTCCGATCCGAGTGGCTCCGGCCTCAAACATCGCGCGTGCATCGTCAATTCCCTTCACGCCGCCCGACGCTTTCACGCCGAGTGCACTGCCGACCGCCTGTCGCATAAGTGCGATATCGTGAACCGTCGCTCCGCCTTTCGAGAAACCCGTCGATGTCTTAACGAAATCCGCTCCGGCGTTCTTCGCAGCGAGACAAGCACGGACTTTTTCTTCATCTGTCAGCAATGCGGTTTCGATAATCACTTTGCACAGCACGCCGTTCTCATGCGCCGCGTCGGCGACTGCACGGATATCGTCTTCGACCGCACAATCATCACCAGTCTTCAGCGCACCGACATTGATAACCATGTCGACCTCGCGAGCTCCGTTAAAAATAGCCCTGCGGGCTTCGTACGCCTTGACGTCAGGCAGTGTCGCCCCCAGCGGAAATCCTATGACCGTACAAACCGGCACGCCCGTACCGCGAAGAAATGTGCTCGCTTGTTTCACCCAAGTCGGATTCACGCAGACCGATGCGAACCCGAATTGCGCGGCTTCATCGCATAGCTTCTTAATGTCCGCTTCGCTCGCTTCCGGCTTTAGCAGTGTGTGGTCGATCAAACTCGCCCAATCGTGTGCGGTCGCCGTCTCACCGAGCACAATACCGATGCGTTCAGCACCCGCGTCAACTATTCGCTGGACATCAGCGCTGCAGAAGCTTGGGCAGTAATCATCGCCACCGATCTTCGCAAGGACGAGGTCTGTGATCTGTTCGACAAGCCGTTCGTAGTTTCCGTTCTTTTCCATAGTAGCGGGAACGCTTTAAGCCTCCCGTTCGATCGCGTCGATCTTCCCAACGCGACGCTTGTGTCGTTCTTCAGAGATCTCTGCCGTGAGAAACGCCCGGACGATCTCCTTTACTTCGTCAAAATCGTTCTGGCCGCTGCCGAGGGTCAAGACATTCGCACCGTTATGCTCCCTCGAATTCCGCGCCAGCGCGGGCGAATAACAAGCAGCCGCACGAACTCCCGAAACTTTGTTCGCCGCCATTGCACTCCCGATCCCGGCCCCGTCGACAACGATCCCGACGTCGACATGTTTTGCCGCTACACCCTTCGCGACCGCGTATGCAAAATCCGGATAGTCGACGGCATCCGTTGAGTTTGTCCCGAAATCGCGAACCTGCAGTCCGAGTTGAGTAAGGAACGGCTTCAACTGCTCCTTCATTGGATAGCCGCCGTGGTCCGCACCAAGCCCGACTGTGCTGACTTTCAGTCCATCGCCTCGCGGGGACTTCTTTATAAGTTTTAGCTGCCGTTCGTTAACGATATCCGAAGCGAGCGGCGTGAACTTCGCGTTCTCGGAGATTCGGATACGCGAGCCCGCCTCGAGACCCCGGAGATCATCTTCGGTTATCAAGCTCTTCGCGGACTCGTCGCGATCGAACTCGCGCTCTGCACGTTCCTTTAAGGAGTTGACCATGACGTGGTCAGGTGTGCGGTCGGAGGATTCCGGCGTCACCTCGGGCGGTACGGAGTCGAGAATTTCTCGAACCAAGGCTCGAACGCGATCGCGAGTATTGGGGTTTTCAGCGGACATCTTAGATCAAACTGTGCGGCCAAAGCGGCCAGCTTGTAAATTATAGTTTGTTCGAATAGGATTTCTAAAACTTGTCCTAAGTTAACCTCGATTATGTCAGCCGAATCACCAAAAACGGAGTCAACTGAATTTACAAATCCCAATCTCGAGATCCTCTTTGCCGAAGATCAGATCAAAGATCGGATAATCGAACTCGGCAAGCAAATATCCCAAGAATATCGCGGCCGCGAACTTGTTTTGGTCGGTGTTCTGAAGGGATCCTGCGTTTTTCTCGCCGACCTGATGCGTGCGATCGACCTCGAATTGACGATCGATTTTATGTCGGTCTCAAGCTACAAGGACGGCACGGTCTCCACGGGCGACGTAGAGATCCTTAAAGACTTGAGCAACCCGATCCGCGAGAAAGACGTGATCGTCGTAGAAGATATTGTCGATACAGGACTCACACTGTCGCGCCTGCTCGAAATTCTAAGTTCGCGCGGTGCGCGGTCAATCAAGCTCGCGAGTTTTCTGGACAAGCCGGAACCGCGAATCAAGAAAGAGCTGAAAATCGACTATACGGGATTCGTTGTGCCGAACCGCTTTCTTGTCGGGTATGGACTCGACGCTGCGGGCAGGTACCGTAACCTGCCCTTCATTGCCGCGGTTCGTGATCCGTCCGCTGTTTAGTAATAGCTAGATCGAAACAGCGTTCTCCCGGACGTGCCGGCTTGCGAGAAGTCCCTTAAAGAGGAAGAACAGGCCGATGAGGTGTACGCCAAAACCAAAAACGTCCCTCAGACCGATGGCGAGCATCGCGTCAACTGCGTAAAGAAAGATCCCCAGGACGAACGCGATATCGCTTCCCCTCCGCGCCATAAACCCGAAGCCGGCAAGAGCGGCCGCGATCAAGAGGTTAATGACGAGTGACTTGGTGCTCATTATGGGATTCAGCCCCACCGAGGTCCCATCGATCCACTGCGTGATGGCGAGAGCGATCGGGGTATTGGGAGTCTGATACTGATAGACGATCAGTGTGTTGATAACCGAAAGAATGGCTAGCCAAAAAAACCAATTGGCTCCATGCAGGATGCTGGTACGGGTTACATGCCTGGCGGAGTCGTCATCGAAAATATCCATGGAATCCTCCTGATGCGGTTTGTACGTGAGCGTTAAGCCGATAATAGCACGGCTGTCTACCCTAATTTTGTCTGCCGGAACGGCGAAAACGTTGAATCAAGGACTTTGCGTGTTCGGTTTGACCCGACCCAATGTTTTCCGTATAATTTCAACTTTTCGGCTACCGGGCAAAATCTTGGCCTGGAGCGGGAGATTGTAGAAATGAGCTACGCAATTATTAAAACAGGCGGCAAACAGTTTGCGGTTGAAGACGGCCAGAAGCTCCGCGTTCCCAGTATTGACGGTGACGCAGGTGCAAAAGTCGATATCGAGGCCCTTGTCATCGGCACCGGCAAGGACGCGACGATCGGCGGCGGTACAGTAAAAGCGACGGTCGTGGGACACGGTCGTGGCGAGAAAGTGATCGTCTTCAAAAAGAAGCGTCGCAAGCAATACAAGCGCAAACAGGGCCACCGTCAAGGCTACACGGAGATCAAGATTGACAAGATCTAAGACGGCTCGAGTCCGTTAGATCGGGAATAAAGTTATGGCACATAAGAAAGGAGTAGGTTCATCTCGCAACGGTCGCGACTCGAACGCACAGCGGCTTGGTCTTAAGAAGTTCGGTGGCGAACACGTGCTTGGCGGCAATATTCTCGCTCGCCAGCGTGGAACAAAGTGGAAGCCGGGCAATAACGTTGGCCGCGGTAAAGACGATACGCTGTTCGCGTTGATCGAAGGCATCGTGAAGTTCGAGAACAAAGGTCAGAAAGGAAAGTTTATTAGCGTGTACGCTGTCGGTGCTGCCGAGCTCGCACCAAAAGCCGCGTAAGATTCCTCTCGGAAAAAATCATGACGCACACATCATTCGCGATGTGTGCGTTTTTTCTATGCGTTTTTTTCCGGCGAGAAAGAGAATAAATTTACTTACTTTGAAAACCAAACATTAGTACCGCTCACTCGCTGTGAAAATCATTTCGCGCCAGTGCTCGAGCGAACGCCAAATTCGAAAAAGAGTTGTTCGGTTTTCCACAAAGTTTCCACAAACAAGGTCTTGACCTTTTCCACAAACTTTCCACAATAGTCCGATAAATACTGGGCGAAAGTTAAAGTATTTTATACTTGACTCATTATTTTCCGAGTGTACAATCCATTACATAGTCGAAGTTGCTCACGGGCATTTTGACCGGCACCTGGAGGTGGAACGATTACGGTGACGTAACGTTTGGGAGTAGAAGGAGCGGAAAGCCGCTACTCGAGAACGCCAGGAGTCGAAGCCGAAAGGCTTGCGGGAAGAGTCGAAAGACTTTTCCAGTTACTCGGATAAAAACGAAGTAACGCCCCTCGGAAATGATCAGCCGAACGGGAGCAAAGCCGCTCAGACCTTCGGGTCTTGAGCCTCGTTGCCGGAAACGTAACCCGGCGGTGGAGGTAAAGCCACCACAAAAAAAACCTAACGGCACCGTGCACCACTGAGTGCAGCAGATTGGTAAAACGATTTGGGTGTTGACCGGAGAAGGCTCCCCGCAGAGCGGCTTCGGAATACAAAAACCGCGATTCGAGTGTGTGCATGCTGGAATCGCAACCCTTTAGGACACTTCGGTGTTCAGTAAGGATCAAGAGCGTCGGATCGAGCAATCGGTTCGACGCTTTTGTTTTTGCGCCTTCCCTTTGCACAATCAAACAGCAACTCCTTAAAATCGAGACATGTTCATCGACCGAGCGCGGATCAAAATAAAAGCAGGCGATGGCGGAAACGGCGTGACGGCCTTCCGCCGCGAGAAATTTGTAGCGCGCGGCGGACCGTCGGGTGGGGATGGAGGCGTCGGAGGCGACGTAGTACTCGAGGCAGATGAAGGTTTCAACACCCTGCTCCACCTTCGATACAATCCGGAGCATAAAGGCGAACGCGGCCGCCACGGCGAAGGATCGAACCGATCCGGGAAGGATGGGGAGTCGGTAGTTGTTAAGGTTCCTGTCGGTACACAGGTGTTTCTCGCCGGAACTGATGAGCTTATCTTCGACTTCACCGAGACCGGTCAGCGGTACGTCGCAGCCAAGGGAGGTAAGGGCGGATGGGGCAACTCACACTTTGCAACCCCCACGCGACGAGCCCCAAAGTTTCACTATACGGGTCGCCCGGGCGAAGAGAAGGAACTGCAGCTTGAGTTGAAGCTGCTCGCTGATGTTGGTCTCGTCGGCTTCCCTAACGCCGGCAAATCGACGTTGATCAGCGTGATCTCCGCCGCGAAACCCAAGATCGCCGATTATCCGTTTACAACGCTCGAACCGCACCTGGGTGTCGTCGACATCGGCGACTTTAAGACTTTCGTAGTTGCCGATATTCCCGGCTTGATAGAAGGTGCGTCCGAAGGTGCCGGCCTCGGTGATCGTTTTTTAAGACACGTTGAACGAACAAAACTGATTCTTCATCTCGTCGATGTATCTTCGTTCTCAGGCCGTGACCCGGTTGAAGACTACGAGATCATCAATCGAGAACTCGCGCGATATAACGAAGACATGGCGGCGAGACCACAGATCGTCGTGGCAACGAAGATCGATTCGCTCGACGATCCGCAGCGGCTCACAGATCTCAAGAACCGAGCAAAGAAAGACAGGAAGCAATTCTTCGCGATATCATCCGCAACGCGCGAAGGCGTCGACGAACTCGTCTACGGGGTGTCAAAGCTCCTGACGAAGGTCAGCGACGTCGATTCCGACGGATCGACCGTTCACGCGACCGCAGACCAATCCAGCTAATCTAGTGTCTAAGAGACCTAAAATAGCCTTCTACGGCGGTACGTTCGACCCGGTCCATTGCGGTCATGTCGCGGTCGCAAAGGCATTGGTGGAGATTTTTTCGTTCGACGAGTTTTCCTTTCTGCCGGCGTATCACGCCCCGCACAAGCCGGGGACACCTCCGACGTCCGCGTATCACCGTTTCGCAATGCTGACGCTTGCCACGCAGAATGAACCGGGCATGAGCGTCTCAACGCTTGAGCTTGATCACGCAACCAAGCGCTACAGTTTCGACACGATGACCGAGATCAACTCCATGCGTCCGGACGCGAGTAACTTCTTCATCATGGGTGCCGATTCATGGAAGGACATCCGAACGTGGTATCGCTGGGACGAGTTGCTCCTAATGACAAATCACGTTGTCGTTACCCGCCCCGGTTACGACATCACCTTCGAACACGTTACCGACCCAGTTCGGCGACGGATCGTCGACCTCCGCAACACGTCTGCTAATCCTGAAATTAGGGTGGATGAGCCACGGATCTATGTGACCGATGCCGTCAGACTGGATATCTCTGCAACCGAGATTCGCGAGGATGTCCGGCAGGACGATCGTCTCGATAATGCGGATGATGTGCCGGAGGAGGTTGCAAAATACATCGAAAAATACGAACTTTATAAATAATGGAAGAGTTGCAGGAAAAGTCCCTACATCGTGAGACGGTCAAAGTAGACATCTCGCAAAGCAGGACTCCGTTCGATCAGTTGGACGCGGAGCTTCAGTTGGCCATCCAATGTGCCGACGACAAAAAGGCCGTAAACATGATCGGTCTCGATCTGCGAGAGATCGCGAGCTTCACGGAGTTCTTTCTGATCGCAAGCGGTATGAATCAACGTCAGGTCCAGGCGATCGCTGACGAGATCACGGAACAGCTAAAGCAGAAGTTGCGGCGTCGGGCCGTTCGAGTCGAGGGTTACTCATCGGGTGAATGGGTGCTACTCGATTACGGCGACTTCGTTGTACACCTATTTGATAAAGAAGCTCGCGACTTCTATGACCTCGAGCGACTCTGGCGTGATGCCCGGCGGGTCGAAATCCCATCTGATACTGCCCGAGTATGAAGTTCAGATTTATCTGGATCGGTAAGACCAAAGACAAAAGCTGGAAGGCGCTACAGGACGAATACCTGCGGCGCCTTTCCCATTTTGTTAAATGCGAGGTTTCAGAGCTAAAAGATACTCAGGACGGCGCTGAGAATGAGGGCGAACGTATTCTCGCAACACTGAATCCAAAGACCTTCGCCGTTTTGCTCGATGTGACTGGCGAAGCGATCTCCTCGCCGGATTTGGCGGGAAAGATCGAAAAATGGCAGAACCACGGAGTTAAAGAGGTTTCCTTTGTCATCGGAGGGGCCGACGGAGTGTCACGACGGGTTGCCGAAACCGCGGATATTAGTTTATCCTTGTCGTTTCTCACGTTTACCCATGAGATGGCCCGGGTGGTACTGCTGGAGCAACTTTATCGGGCTTATACAATTATTAAGGGGTTTCCGTACCAGAAATGACCGCTGCGAACTTAAAGAAGATTAAGGAAAGGCTCTTGAGCGAACGAGAGCTGCTTATTCAGAAGCTGAAGGGTAACGATCTTTCGATCGACGACTCAGAAACACCGGATCCGGTGGATCTCGCCGTTCGAAATTATTCGAAGAACGTTATGCTCGCGGTTTCCGAGAATGAAAGCCGTCAGTTGATCCTTGTTGACGAGGCCCTCCGTAGGGTTGACGACGAGGAATATGGCGAGTGTCAGAACTGCGAGAAGGCGATAAACCAGAAGCGCCTCGCGGCGATCCCGTGGGCACGATACTGTCTCGACTGCCAGGAGCTGGTCGAAAAGGGTCTGCTCGATGATGAGAATTAAGTGTTCCAACTCCTCCCCGACCCCATCCTCTCGATCATCTATCCGCAAGCGTGCGACGTTTGCGAGCGAGAAGTAGAAAAATATCGAGACGGTGTCGCCTGTAGGGATTGCTGGAACGCGACGAGGATTTTTAACGGCAACGAAACGCTCTGCACTAAGTGCGGGGCGTTTTTGTTTGCGGTCGCATCGTCGAGAGATCTCTACTGCCAAACTTGTGCCGAACACTTCTATGTGCGTGCCATCTCCGTTGGAATCTACGAAAAGGCGTTGGCCGCGTCCGTACTGCGATTAAAACGCTCGCCATTTATTGCTCGTCACCTTGAGGGCCTGATCCTTCAACGAGCCCGCAGCGAAAATATTAAGGGTTCGTCAATCGTGCTGCCTGTGCCGCTGTCACCTCGACGCTATCGGGAACGAGGATTCAATCAGGCGGCCGTCATCGCGAAACTCGTCTCACGAAACTTGGGCCTATCGGTAAACGAGAGGATTCTCATCCGCGAGACCCATACGCCGACTCATCGGGCCGGGATGGATAAGAAGGCCAGGGCGGCGACGGTAAAGAACGCGTTCGCCGTCGAGCGTTCCGGGCTTATCGATGGTCAACACGTTCTGCTTGTCGATGACGTCATGACCTCAGGCGAGACCGTCTCGATGTGCGCAAAAGCTCTAAAGAAAAGCGGCGCGGCGACAGTCTCGGTTTTGACAGTCGCACGCGCCGCGTAAATAGACATTCACGATCTAAGGGGCGTCGTACTTCGGGGCTGCCAGGTCGTCGGCAAGACCGAACTGGTAGAGAGCCGCCTGGCCGGTCGAGCTGTTCAAGCGGTACCAGACGCCATTCGACGGTCGATAGACCGCAAGGTCATCGATCCCGTCGCCATCATAGTCGCCGACCACCGGCACATCTCCGGCGAGGCCCCAATTTGTATACTGGACCGTCCCTCCAAAACTACGCTGGATATACCAAACCCCATTCGACGGCCGGAAGACCGCAATATCGGTCTTCCCGTCGTTGTCGAAATCTCCCTGCGCGGTGATATCTGTATCGAGGCCCCATGTGACCTGCGCGGTACCGCTACCATTACTGTTGACCCAGTACCACGTCCCGGTACTCGGACGCCAAACCGCCAGATCGAACTTCCCATCGCCGTCGTAGTCGCCCACCACGGGGAGGTCTCCACTAACACCCCAGCGTTGAGCGAAGAAGTTGCCGGGGTCGCTCGATCGTCTAATCCACCATGTACCTGTTGAGGGTCGAAAGATCGCCAGATCGGCCTTTGCATCTCCGTCGTAATCGGCGGCCGCAGGAATATCGCCACTCAGGCCAAAGTTGATCGTGGCGATGACGTTGTCGCTGCTTCGATAGTAGTGCCAGTCGCCAGTCGAGGGACGAAACACTCCGATATCGCTGATGTTGTCGCCGTCGTAATCCTCGACCGCGGGGATGTCGGTGCTCTGCCCAAAAGCCTGAATACGGAAAGTCCCGTTCGAACTGTTCACCGCATACCAGACGCCCGTCGACGGTCTGAAGACCGACATATCGGTTTTCAGATCGCCGTCAAAATCCGCCGAGGCCTTCGCTCGCGTTATACGGCTGATCGTTGTGCCATGCGAGACATATAACTCGTTATTCTCATCCTGGCCGAAGGTGATTATGTTGTTCCCAGTCGGGAGATCGAGCAAAAGCTGAAACGACGCTCCGGTCCAGAGCATCATTTCGGCCGTACAGTAATCTGCGAAGATGTACGATCCGAACGGCAACGAGCCTTGCGTTCCTCGATAGACATAACCGCCTGTGATTGAACACCGCCCACCGGTATGGCCATATTGGAAGATCGGCATCGTGTAATTTGCCGGGATGCACAGTGACGGATCCAACCCGGTGCAACTCGCACCTTCGTAAACGCGCCAACCATAGTTTGCACCGCCGGTGATGATGTCGACCTCCTCCTGCGCACCCTGGCCGACATCGGCAGCCCATAGCTGTCCGTCAGCTCTATCAAAAGACCATCGCCAAGGGTTCCGCATCCCGATCGTCCAGATCTCCTGGCACGTGCCTCCAGATGTCGTGCTGCCGTTGTCGCAACGCGCAGTTCCGGCTCCGGTGAAAGGATTTGTCGGCGGGATCAGATAAGGAACCGGTGATCCATCCGGGATGTTTGGATCGATGCGAAGCATTTTGCCAAGAAGCTGTGATCGGTTCTGCGCCCGGTTTCCGGGATCATTCGCTGAACCGCCGTCGCCCATTCCGATATAGAGATAAGTCCGATCGCTAGAGATCGCGCCAAACTCGATCATCCCGCCGTTGTGGTTGGAGAAGGGTTGGGGGATGACGAGAAGAACTCGCTCGCTGTTGAAGTCGCCTTGATCTGGATTTCCCGTGACGGTTTTGTATTCGGCGATCACCGTCGCACCGTCGGCACTCCGCGTGTAGTTGACGTAGAATTTCCCATTGGTGTCGAAATCGGGATGTACGGTCATGCCTAACAATCCACGCTCTCCGCCGCTCGTCACTCGGGTCGTGAGATTAATGAAATCAGTAGGCGTTCGCGATCCCGCTTGCAACACCCGTATGATCCCGCCCTGTTGGACGATGAAAGTCTTCTTACCCGCCCCCGGACCATCGTCTCGATAAAATATCGGCGAACTCAGTCCGGCGATGAATCGTTGAAGTCGGATCGTATACGGAGCGGGAACGCCTTGCCCGTAGACACCGGAGACAGACAAAACCACGGCAAAACTAATTGCCAGTCGGTAGAAGTATTTGTTCATTTTTCCCCCAAGTATGAGTCTTACGAAACGGCCGACTGGACGGCCGAATCGATGCGGGCAATCGTTAGCTAGCTGGAATTGTATAGGTTCGACTTTTGGAAATGCAATGCGTTATAGCCGGTACCGAACCTTGCGGCGACGAAGCTCGGCGTCCTGGTTGTCGAGGTTTTGAAGACGCATCGACACATCGGCGGTCATCCCGAGAGTTGCTCGTTCCCCGCTTTGCAAGTGAAAGTAACCGGCGGCGGCGATCATCGCTGCGTTGTCAGTTGAGAGATGTCGAGACGGAAAGTAGACAGGGATACTCAGACGGTTCGCCGAGGCCTGCGCGGCTTCTCTAAGCACGGAGTTACTCGCGACACCTCCCGCGACAATAAGCGTTCGTGCGGTCAGTTCTCTTCCCTGACGTTCTGTCGTATCGACGAGCGAACTAACGACCGCGTTCTGGAAACTGGCCGCGAGATCCTTTATCTCCTGACTCGGTTCGTCTCCGTCCGCTATCGGTTCGAGCCCACTCTCGCGCATGTACCGCGCGACCGCGGTCTTCAGACCGCTAAAGCTGAAGTCGGGACGACCGTCGGAGATCTTCGGCCGCGTGAACTTCACGGCCTTCGCGTTTCCCTCGCGCGCGAGACGATCGATCACCGGTCCGCCGGGATACTCGAGTCCCATCATCTTCGCGACCTTGTCGAACGCCTCACCCGCCGCATCATCACGTGTCCGAGACACGACCTTATACTTACCCGGCTCAGGAACAAAGAAGAGATTCGTATGCCCTCCTGAGACGATCAACGCGAGCGCCGGATATTCGATCTCCAGATTCTCGAAGATGACGGAAAAAACATGTCCCTCGATGTGGTTGACCCCGACGATGGGAATATCGAGGCCAAACGCGAGTGCCTTCGCGTAGCAGACGCCGACAAGCAGCGATCCGACAAGTCCGGGTCCTTGGGTGACCGCAATAGCGTCGATGTCCTTGAAACCGATACCGGCCTGTTCAAGAGCTTCAGTAACGATCGGTTCGATCTTTTCGAGATGCTCGCGAGAGGCAAGCTCGGGAACTACACCGCCGAACGGCTTGTGCATATCTATCTGCGACGAGATTAAGGAAGAGACGATCTCGCGACCGTCGCGTACGATCGCGGCCGCCGTCTCATCGCACGAGCTTTCGATTCCGAGGATCAACACGGTTTCAAGTATGAGGTATGAATTGTGAAGTGTGAACTGAGCGTGACGGTCTAGTCTTATCGCCGTGCAGTGTTGTCAGTCTAAGCACAAAAAAAGCGCCGTCCTTGCGAACGGCGCCCCACGTCAATAGACCAGGTCTAATCGACTAAATTATTACATTCCCCCCTTGTTCGTGCCCCCTTGTCGTCTGTAATAATCAAACCTCTTCTACCTGCCCGCTTGACGTTCGATCTGAGCCGGCGAGCCAACGTCTTCGCCCGTCAACGACGTAAGAAATCCTCCGAGAAAGAGAATCGCCGCGATAATGATGAACGCTGCCACACTGATCAATGCCCAATACGTTCCGCGAAAGGATTTCGCCGTATCCTCTCGCACAAGATGTTGCTCACCGCCCGCTGTAATAACTTGCTTCGACATTTCTTCGTTCTCCTGGGTCGATAGATGAAAGTACTAAACTTCCCACCTTGGCTTTGGCAATGCCCGTGCCAATCGCGGTTTCACTAGAAATCCCCAACGGACCGCATTGAATCGGTACGTCCATTTGTGCCCGAATCCTCTCATACAAATTAAACAATGTACTTAGCGGTTACATTCCGCAGGAAGACAACACACTGACTTTTTTGTCGACAGCGAAATCGGCTAATATGAACCCGCCATCCTGAACAACCTATATGAAAATAAGTAGCTTGCTCCTTTGCGTCGCGATACTCGTCTCGAGTCTGCCGATCGATGCTCAGCGCATCGATGACCTTGCCGCGTACAACGAACCGCCGTCTCGTCTGCGAGGATTGATCGAGAAGTACGACGAGGACTTTGGCAGTATCAACCGTTTCTATACTGCCCAGATGTCGTCGGTCCGGGTCGCAAGACTTCGACAGCTGTACACCGACTATCTCGGTGTGCTCACGCGGCTCAATTTCGACTCGCTAAATCATGACGAGCAGATCGACCATGTGCTCTTTCGAAACTATCTGGACCACGAGCAGCGGGAACTTACCCGGCTCGAGAAACAGTTTGCGGAGACAGCGTCGATCTTGCCGTTCGCAAAAACCATCGGCGATCTCGAGGACCAGCGTCGAAGGCTTGAGTCGATCGACCCTGCCAAGACCGCTCTGCTGCTAACCGATCTCAGCAAGGCAATCAACGACGCTCAGAAAGCAATGGAGAGCGTCACCGAAAAACCAAAACGCACGGTTTCGAATCGTGCTGTCCGCTATCTCGCGGGACTGCGTCTTACACTTCGCAACTGGTACAACTTTCACAACGCGTATGATCCAACGTTCACTTGGTGGAACGCGGAACCATACAAAGCCGTCGAGGATTCTTTCCAGAAGTATTCCGAGTTCATAGTCAACAAGCTTGTGGGCATTCGGGCCGATGACAAGACGACTATCATCGGTGACCCGATCGGTCGCGAAGCTCTGCTCGAGGAACTCGAGTACGAGATGATCCCGTATTCGCCCGAGGAGCTTGTCTCGATCGCGAATAAAGAGTTTGCCTGGTGCGAGGCGGAGATGAAGAAAGCGTCGCGTGATATGGGTTTTGGCGACGACTGGAAAAAAGCCCTCGAGGCCGTAAAACAAAAGTACGTCGAGCCCGGGAAACAACCGCAGCTGATACGTGATCAGGCGATGGAAGCGATCGAATACGTGGAGAAGAACAATCTCGTCACCGTTCCGAAGCTTGCGCGCGAGTCGTGGCGAATGGAGATGATGTCGCCCGAGCGGCAACTACAATCGCCATTCTTTCTCGGCGGCGAGACGATACTCGTTTCTTATCCGACATCGACAATGACGCACGAGCAAAAGATGATGTCGATGCGCGGAAACAATCCTCACTTCACGCACGCGGTAACGCATCATGAATTGATACCCGGACATCACCTACAGCGATACATGAATCAGCGCTACCGACCGTACCGCGAACTGTTTCGAACACCATTCTGGGGCGAAGGGTGGGCTCTCTACTGGGAGTTCATTCTTTGGGACCGCGGTTTCAACAAAACTCCGGAGGATCGAGTCGGAGCGTTGTTCTGGAGAATGCATCGATGCGCCCGGATCATCTTCAGTCTTAGTTTTCATCTCGAAAAGATGACACCGCAGGAGTCGGTGGATTTTCTCGTCGAGCGTGTCGGCCACGAACGCGACAATGCGGCTGCCGAGGTGCGGCGTTCGTTCGCCGGCGACTATGGACCTCTCTACCAGATCGCTTACATGATGGGCGGTCTGCAGTTCTACAACCTGCACCGCGAGTTTGTGGATTCGAAGAAGATGTCGGACCGCGATTTCCACGACGCGATCTTGAAGGAGGGTCCGATACCGGTCGAGATGGTACGTGCGATCTTGAGTAATCAGAAGCTCACGCGTGATAAGAAGCCGTCGTGGCGCTATTACAATCTCGCTCCGTAGGAAACGATCCTTCCCGGCCGAAGCAATGCGAGTTTGCTTCGGCCAATACATCAGCTAGGCTAAAAGCAATGCACAAATACATAGTTCTATTCCTCGCAATACTAGTTACAACTTCGTGTTCGGAGAAAACGACAAAGTCAGTCGACCACAGCAAACACGGCTCGAGCTCAACAAGCTCGAACGGCGATGCTCACGACAAGAGTTCGATGGATCATTCATCGATGGCGAGTTCACCCGGAGCTTCATCCGCTCCGCTCGAACTGCAGTTCATCGACACGATGATCGTCCATCACGAGGGAGCTATCGACATGGCGGAACTCGCAGAGTCGTATGCCGGACATCCCGAACTCAAACAGCTCGCGGCTGATATCGTCCGCGAACAGATGCGGGAGATCGACACGATGGAGAAGTTCCGCGATAGATGGTTTGGTGATAAGGATCCGGCGATCAACATGGAGTTCCCCGGCATGAGTGAGGGAATGCATGGGATGGATCTTCACAAGCTCGGATCGCTGCGTGGTAATGAATTTGATCTCGAGTTTATTCGCCAGATGATCCCTCATCACGAAGGGGCTCTCGTGATGGCAAAGCAGATCAAAGACAACGACTCGTACGCCGAGCTAAAGCGCTTGGCCGATGACATCATAAGGGCGCAGGAAGCGGAGATCGCAACGATGCGCGGATGGCTAACTGCCTGGGAACGCAAGTGATTCGTAGTCGGATCGATCGGATTGGTCTGACCACAGAAACTACTTCCATTGCCGGCACCAAACCGCTCTATTTAAGCCTTGCCATTTTTTCGAGGAATGTGCATCATACTTCTATCAATCCTTCTCTCGCGTCAAAATAATAGTTGATGCGCTTCGTCTTAAACGGGTTTTGGATAAGTTTGAGAGCAGGTCCTTGGTTAGAAAATGTTAGAAGTAGCTCTTAGATTTATTTGAGTGCCCGAGTCCGGTCTTCGTTCCGATGTACCGCTCCGAAAACTTCTTTTGGAAAGTCCCGAATAGGGCAGTAAAAATAGTAACAATGTCAATGAAACTTTACGTGGGAAATCTTCCCTTCAGTACAACGAATCAGGATTTGAATGATATCTTCGGCGAGATCGGTGCAGTCGACTCGTGCAATGTGATCGAAGACCGTGAGACCGGTCGTTCGCGTGGTTTTGGTTTCGTCGAAATGGCGAACAAAGAAGATGGCGATCGTGCAATTGCCGAACTCAACGGCAAGGAGATCAACGGCCGTGAGCTCAAGGTCAACGAAGCGAAGCCGCAGGAACGTCGCAATGGCGGCGGTGGTGGCTATGGTGGCGGCGGTGGTCGTGATCGCGGTCGTGGTGGATACGACGGCGGTGGTGGCGGCGGCTACGGCGGCAATCGCTGGTAGTTTCGTCGAGAATTAATTCTCAACGCGGAGACCGCGGAGATCGCAGAGTAA
>DATEOJ010000305.1:0-9523 GCA_035274235.1 Pyrinomonadaceae bacterium | reverse complement strand
GTTAGGCGTCGATTACGTCGACCTTTGTTTGAATCAACGTCTTCGGTATCAAAGCCGGGAAGTATGCCATGATCTCCTCGACCTTTGGCCGACCTCCGGCGAAACCCGTCACTGCCGGAGGCCCAGTTAGGATCAACGGTGCCAGTTCCTTCGTAAACCTCTCCACGTCGGCCTTGCTCTGACCACGCACACCAAATCTAAGTTGGACCTCGGGAATATCGCTAGAGGGTTCGCCCGCGAGATGACCGTGTGTCGCACTGACACCGACAAACTCCGTCAGTATTAGATCGAACTTTAATCCGAGCCGATCCAATCTGCTCCTGAGAATCTTCTCGGCAGCTTGTGCTTTTTCGTAAGCGTCAGGCCACGAGTAGACGAGCGTTCCGACCGCCTTCCATCCGGCAGAGTAAGCTATCGAAACTTTGTAGAACTCGGTATTCTCTGCGCCATTGATCCCAAATACACGGACCCTGTTGTCTCCATCGGGAGCCAGGTTTATCGATGAGAAGTCGGCGACAACGTCCGGCGTGATGTACGCCTTCGGATCGCCCATCTCGTAGAGCAATTGTTCCTTTACAGACTGTACGTTTACTCGTCCGCCTGTTCCGTCATGCTTCGTGACGACGAACTCACCATTCGGAAACGCTTCAACGATAGGGAAGCCGACATTCGCGAGATCCGGAATGTTCTTCCAGTCGTACTGACAGTTTCCGCCCGATGCCTGTGCACCGCATTCGATGATGTGGCCTGCGATCGTTCCGGCGGAGACGCGATCCCAGTCGTCGAACTTCCATCCAAATTCATGCATCAGAGGGGCGAGCGTAAGGCCCGTATCGGTCAATCTTCCGCCGACGATCACCTGAGCGCCTTTGTCGAGAGCCTCGACGAGACCAGCGGCACCGAGATAAACGTTCGCCGCCTGAACCTTGTCACGAATATCCGACAGCGGTTCACCGGTTTCCATGTTGGTGATTTCGACGCCTTGGTCTGCAAACTCATCGAGTCGTCCAAGGATGTCATCACCCGTAACGACGCCGATCTTAACTTTGCCGGAGAGCCCGAGTTCACCCGCGACCAACTTGATCGCCTCGGCACAGCCCGCGACGTTAACGCCACCAGCGTTCGAGAGTACCTTTATGTCCTTCTCAACACAGTCCGGAAGGATCTCGCGCATTAGGGCGACGAAGTCCTTCGCGTAACCAGCCTGCGGATCACGTGCACGCTGTTTCTGCATGATCGACATCGTTACCTCGGCGAGGTAGTCGAGCATTAGATAATCGATCGGTCCGCCTCGTACCTGATCGACCGGAGCTGTAAGTAGATCTCCCCAAAATCCCTGGCCGCTTGCGACCCTGACTTTTTCTTTCATTGAGATTGATTAAAAGACAAAAAAAGCGGACGGTCAATCGACCTCGAGAATCGATCAACACGTCCGGAGCTTTTCGGGTGACCCGTCCAATAGACGGCGTCGGTTTTAATTTGTTACGGCGTTCTTAGTGGGGTACCAAACTTTCTTTGTGACCCACTTTGCACCGTCCCATGTTTTAACGGCGAACCACTTGCCGCCTTCTTTGGCCGGCTCGGCAACTACGTTGTCGGTGACTGTTACGGCATGATTGCCAAATGATTTCGTTTTGGACGCAGCCGTCTTGGTCGTACTGACCGTTGCGTCGGCCGCCTTCTCTGTATTGTCGGTCACGAAGACTCTCGTCTTCTTCGCTGTATCGACGGTCACATCGGCCGTCTTCTTGGCCGCATCCGTCGTTACATCCGCTGTCTTTTTGGCAGCATCCACGGTGACGTCCTTTGTCTTTTCGGCGGCGTCCTTAATTTTCTCCGGGACCTGAGCGTTAACCGTGCCGTATGCAAACAGTACTACAGCGGAGAACGTCAAGGCTCCCAATAATCCCTTAGATCGCATATATTTACCTCTTTTTCGAAAAAGAATATCGGAGCCGAGACGGCTCCGATAGTTCATTTAGCACCTACCGTGCCAAGAATGCTTATCGGACATTCTCATTAATGAACTTCACGATATCTTCGGTTGAGGTTCCCGGAAGGAATACTTCGGCGATGCCTTTCGCTTTGAGGTCGGCGATGTCCTCGCTTGGGACGATGCCGCCTACGAGGACAAGCGTGTCGTCCATTCCGTTCTCGTGGAGGAGGTCGACGATCCGCGGACATAGGGTCTTGTGTGCTCCGCTCAGAATCGAGATGCCGACGGCGTCGACGTCTTCTTGAAGAGCCGCGGAGGCGATCATCTCGGGCGTTTGCCGGAGGCCGGTGTAGATAACTTCCATACCGGCATCTCTCAATGCACGTGCAATAACTTTTGCGCCTCGGTCATGACCGTCAAGTCCCGGTTTGGCAACCAGGACCCTGATCTTTCGTTGAGTCATATTCAGTCAGAGTATATTAGCGAACAAACCGTGCGAGCAAACCATCGCTACGCACGAAAGGCTTTAGCTCGGCCCATGTGAAGTGATATTTGCCGCTTGGCTGGAGAGCTTCCAGCACGTGCGGAAAACCGTAGTCGTAAATAAACGTCACGCCTTTTGCATCGACGGCAAACTCGCTGAAGTCTTCAGTCGTGAAGTTGGTCTCACTAAACAGAGCTTTCGGGTCGGCGTCCGGATCCTTCTTCATCGCTTTGGTCGCCGCGAGGACTTCAGCATGCTGTTTCTTCTTCACAAGCGGTGCGAGTTTGTCGAGGTCGGTAAGGACGTCGCTGACCGATACCCTCATTCCTTTGGCAATATCGACGACAACCGTTTTATTTACGCTATCGGGATATGCTGCGGTGCCGGTCATCCACAACTCAACGCAAAGGACGCCCTGCTGGTTGAAGAGAACTTTGTAGTCGGCTTCCTCCAACCATTGAAACTCACCCATCTCCTCTTTCAGATTTATCTCGAGAACTTTTACCGGACTGATCGCGGCGGTTATCTTCTGCGAAAGATCCGAAGTCGAGGCCTTCGCGATCGGGCTACGGATAGAAAAAGTCTTCTTGAGATCGTATTCGGGCCTGGGACGTTGGTGGATCGTTTTCTTTGGGACGATCATTACGGTTTGAGCATCGACGGCCATTGACGCAAGTGCGACGAGCAGACCAAGGAGAATTGTTTTTAGCTTCATGTTTTGGACAAGTTAGATCCGATCCATGTTCGGCGACGCGAACATGCAGCGTAGCTTAGCGCGCAACGTCTTTCGTTCGCGCATCGCCTGCCACATTTCGTACCAACCATGCGTGTTGATCCAAAGCGGATTGTAACTTTGGAGCGGCTTGATGATCCCGTATCGCGGCTCCTCAGTCTCGGGTACGAACGAACCGAACATGCGATCCCAGATGATAAGTACGCCGGCGTAGTTTTTGTCGAGATATGGATTGTTAACACCGTGATGAACGCGGTGATGGGAGGGTGTGTTTAGAACATACTCGAGCCAGCCCATCTTTTTGACGAACCGTGTATGGATCCAAAACTGGTAGATCAGATTGAACCCGTGCATCAGCGCAAACATCCACGGCGCAAATCCAAGCAGCATGACCGGGGCGTAGAACATCCAGTGCAGCGTTCCGCTAAACCAGCTTTGTCGAACGGCGACGCTCAGGTTGTACTGCTCGCTCGAGTGATGGACGACATGGAAATTCCAGAATAGACGCGACTCGTGGCTGATACGGTGGAACCAGTAATAAGCGAGGTCGTCGACGAAGAACAGGATGACCCACGTCCACCACGCATCGGCCGGAAACTTGAACGGAGCAACTTGGTAAGCAAACGTGTAGATGATCCCGATGAAAAGTCCGAAGATCGCACCAAAGGCGACGCTCACGAAGCCGATGAGTATGTTGGTCCAGGCGTCCTTGGAATCGTAGTAATCCGGCCGCGAGCGTTTTGAGAACCACGCTTCAAGGGCGATCAGGAGCGCAAAGACTGGAATTGCGATGACGGTCGGGGTTAACATCGAAACACTGTCATATTAGCACCAAGGAGGCTGGCAACCGAGTCGCGACATGCTGCGAAAACTACTCAAGATCGCCGTTGTTGTTCTGCTAATTGGATTCGTCGCGTTGCAGTTCGTTCGCCCGGATTTTACGAATCCTCCGGTCGCGGAGGCTGAGACGCTGACCGCGTCGACAAACGTCCCGCCGAATGTTGATCAGATCCTCCGACGCTCATGCTACGACTGTCATTCAAACGAGACGAAGTATCCCTGGTATTCGAAGGTCTCCCCGTTCAACTGGTTCCTTGCCGATCATATAAGCGATGGACGGCGTGAAGTGAATATGAGCATTTGGAACACTTATCCGAAAGATAAGAAGGTTCGAAAGCTCGATGATATCTGTGAACAGGTCGAGAAAGCGGAAATGCCGCTCCCTTCGTACTTATGGATACATTGGGACGCCGCGCTCAAAAAAGAGGAAGGGCAGGCGATCTGCGAATGGGCTAAGGGCGAAAGCCAACGCCTTTCGCAGTAGAAGAATCTGATTGCATGGCGGGCAGGCCCGGCGGTATTATCGGGTCAGCAGACACTTTCCCCGAGACCTCACTCAAAATTCGGAGACCCTGATGAAACGAAAGCTATTTTTTTCGTTAATGCCTTTGACGTTACTGGTCGCGTTTGTCGTCTCGACCTCTGCGCAGTCGAGACGTGAGGCCGAAGTGTTCGACTTAGTCAATCAGCAGCGCGTCAAGGCGGGACTCAACGAGTTGTCGTGGGACGATCGCGTCGGAAGTATCGCTCGAAACTATTCTCGCCGTATGGCCCGCGATAGGTTCTTTGATCATTACGACGCAGATGGAAAAAACGTCATGGACCGGGCCGATGATGCAAAGCTAACCGGTTGGGTAAAGATCGGTGAGAACCTTTTTGCGTGCGCCGCAACGATGAGCTTCGCTCAGAAGGCGATCATCGGTTGGATGGGGTCAGAGACGCACCGCGTGAATATTCTCGATCGCGAATTTACCTCGACTGGAATCGGCATTGCCACCGCTGAGGACGGCAGCATTTACATCACTCAAGTTTTCACACGCGACAGCCGCGCAGCGAAGTGAACATCGGTCCCGTTGAGTTAGTTGGATAGGTTATACTCCGACGCAAAGACCTGGTGACGCCTATGTTCTGTCCGGCCTGTGGTTCAAATAACGCGACTGATCAAAGATTCTGCCGGAAATGCGGGATGAACCTGGAGTCGACCTCTGACGCCCTTCGCGAGTGGAGGCCGAGCGAGAGCGTAAGTCTTTTGACGCAGGAGCGTCGGCTCGAACGATTTGGACAATTTGCGTTCGGCGGTTTCGGAATCGTCCTCGTCCTCGCAGTAGCTGGTCTCATCTACACAATATTCACAAAAATGGTCCTCGTTGGCGGTCAACCCGTGGCTGGTCTGCTTTTGATCGCCTTTCTTGTATTTGCTGTCCTTACGCTTGGCTATGTTGTCTTCAACGAAGACCTGAAGGAAAAACGAAAGAAAGCGGGACGCACTCTTCCAAACGAACTAGAAAATCCCGCCGTTACGGGGAGACTGCTTGAAGACAAAGAGTTCGAGCCGATGCCAACCGTGACCGAGAACACCACGAATCTACTTCCGCTGCCTAAGCCGGAACGTTAAGAGTCCTTTCCACTTTGCCGCTTGGCGGCTTTGCGTGAACACTATTTTGGGTTGGGGTGGAAGATGTTTTCACGCGAAGCCGCCAAGCCGCAAAGAAATCCGTGGTGTTGAGAGCAGTTCTAACAAACCCGCCTAATACGCTAAACTACACGCTATGCCTTTACTCCGGATCGCCCACTATCCAGAACCGGTTCTGCTGACTGTCGGCAAACCGGTCGCGGAAGAAGAGTTTAATGCCGAGCTGAAGCAGCGGGTCGAGGATATGTTCGAGACCATGGATAAAGCGGGCGGCGTCGGTTTGGCCGCGCCTCAGGTGTTTGATTCGCGGCGTCTGTTTGTCATGGACGTGCCCGAGGAAGACGGTAAGCCGAACCGGATCGCGTTTATTAATCCGGAGATAATTCGTGTCGAAGGTGAGCAGGTCGGTGACGAAGGATGCCTATCGTTTCCCGGGCTTTTCCAGACGGTCCAACGAGAGATGCGGGTGATCGTCCGTGCGCAGAATGTAAGTGGGGAGCAGTTTGAGATGGACGTGAAGGATCTTGCCGCGAGATGTGTCCTGCACGAGACGGATCACTGCGACGGCATCGTATTTCTGGACCGGATGAGCGCGTTGAAACGCCAGCTTGCTAAGCGTAAAATCAAATCGCTTCAAAAAACGGGGAAATGGGAATGAGCATTGAAAAGACCCGAACTACCGCCGAGGCCGCATCCTGGAGGGAACTCAACCGCTATCTTGACGCGGGGTGGGTTCTGATACTCAGTTACATCAAACACACCAACGACACGCAGGAACCACGGTTTGTTATCGGCTGGCAGGATGAAACCGATCCGATCCGTCCCGAGATGCTGGACGAGTGGGAGTTGAACGAGATCGACAGGCAGAAGTATCGGTAGCAAAGATAAACCCGTATGCCTCCCAAGATACGAGAGTTGATCGCAAAACTGGAACGCAACGGATTTTCGAATAAAGGCGGGAAGGGAAGCCATCGTAATTTCTATCACCCGTTGTGTTCGAGAATCGTGACAATTTCAGGAAGGCTAAGTGATGACGCTCAACGATATCAGCTAAAGCAATTGCAGGCGGCACTAGACGAAGTAAGAAGAAATGAGAAAGGAAGCTGATCTTTACAAGAAAGTTATCTATTGGAGTGATGAAGATCGATGCTTTGTTGGGATGTGCCCTGAGCTGATGTTTGGCGGCGTCCACGGGGACGACGCTTTACAAGTTTTTATCGAGTTGAATCAGGCGGTCGACGAAGTGATTCAGATAATGAAAGAAACCGGCAAGCCCTTGCCAGAGCCCAAGTCGTTAAGTTTTGAAACAGCGTAGGAAGTAGATATGCAAACACAGAGAGTTTTAGACGAATTTAAGAACGAACCTTTTACAGACTATTCCAAAGCGGAGAACGCCGACGCGATGCGTGCGGCGCTCGATAAAGTCCGTAGTGAGCTCGGACGTGAGTATCCGATCGTGATCAATGGCCAGCAGATCACGCTGGCTGAGAAATTCGAGAGCATCAATCCTGCAAATAAAAAAGAGATCGTTGGTGTCTTCTCCGAAGTCGATACGGATACCGATCTCGTCGACAAAGCGATCGATGCGGCAACGGCGGCTTTCAAAGTCTGGAAGAATGTATCGCCTGCCGAACGCGCCGAGTATCTTTTCAAGATCGCAGACATCATGCGTCAGCGAAAGCATGAACTGTCAGCGTGGATGGTTTTTGAAGTCGCGAAGACTTGGGCCGAGGCCGATGGAGACACCGCTGAGGCGATCGACTTCATGGAGTTCTACGGACGCGAGATGCTCCGATGGTCCGAGAAACAACCGGTGACAAAGTTAGAGGGTGAACATAATTCGCTCGAGTACATTCCGCTCGGCGTGGGTGCGATCATTCCGCCTTGGAATTTTCCTCTCGCGATCATGGCCGGAATGACGATGGCCGCGGTTGTTACCGGAAACACGGTTGTTCTCAAGCCGTCGTCGGACTCTCCGACTATCGCGGCGAAGTTTATGGAGATCGTTGAGGAAGTTGGTCTGCCGCCCGGTGTTGTGAATTTTGTAACTGGCAGCGCCGCGACGGGCGAAGCCATGACCACAAGTCCGAAGACACGCTTTGTCTCCTTCACCGGCTCGAAGCAAGTTGGGCTTCACATCAACGAGGTTGCTGCGAAGCCACGCGATGGACAGATCTGGATCAAGCGTGTGATCGCGGAGATGGGTGGCAAGGATGCGATCGTTGTCGCGGAAGACGCCGATCTCGATTCGGCCGCACAGGGCGCGGTTCAAGCGGCATTTGGATTTCAGGGACAGAAGTGTTCGGCATGCTCGCGTTTGATCGTCGATGAGAAGGTTCACGACGAGCTGGTCGCGAAAGTGGTCGAACTTACCAAAGCTTTGAAGGTCGGTGTTCCAACAGAAACCGACACGAACGTCGCTGCCGTTATCAACAAGCGTTCGTTCGACAAGACTCTCGACTACATCAAGAAAGGCGAGAGCGAGGGCGGAAAGATCGTCGCGGGTGGAAGCGGCGTCGATGAGGACGGGTTCTTTATCGAACCGACGGTCATCGATAACGTCGAGCCTGGCGCGACGATCGAGCAGGAGGAGATCTTTGCTCCGGTGCTTGCGATCATCAAGGCGAGGGATTTCGATCACGCTCTGGAGATAGCGAACGATACAGAGTTCGGACTGACGGGTGCGGTCTATTCCACTACGCAGGCGAATCTCGAGAAGGCCCGACGCGATTTTCATGTCGGCAATTTGTATCTGAATCGTAAGTGCACTGGTGCTCTGGTCGGCGTACATCCGTTTGGCGGGTTCAACATGAGCGGCACCGATTCAAAAGCCGGTGGCCGTGAGTATCTGCTGCAATTCATGCAGGGCAAATCTATTTCACAACGAGTGTGAGTTTGAGGATCTCTATGAAAACTTCTCTTTTTCGAATTACGCTGTGGTCATTGGCCGCAGCGTTTTTTGTTATCGCAACGGTGAACGCACAAAAGGAGCCGCCAAAGATCGGTACAGCTTCGAAGCCGGTCATCTTTGTTGTGCTAAACGACGGCAAGTGGATCGAGCCGATCGGCTTGGTGGATGACGATGAGTTGAAAGTCGTGTCGGACGATGAGGCGGAGGCGAAGGTGTTTGGCAATCGTTACTACAAACCAAAGGTCTCATACCCGTTGATCTTTGGTGGAGCACTCGACGGATCGGTGACGGTCGTTAAGTCGAACATAGGTACCGAGTGCGGCGGGGCTTCGGCTGACGTGACGTTGAAAGCCGCGAAAGCGAAGCCGCTTGGGCTTGTCATGGCCCTTGCTTCTGACTTGAAGCTGAAGCCTGACACCACCAGCTACCGGCGTCGGCCAACTCCTGCCGAGAAGGCCGCGGTCGAGAAACTGGTGCGGGCTGAGTTCACAAAGAACGGTGCAACGGCTGCGGCGCTGAAGGCATTGAGGTTTTTCAATCTGACCGCGCTCGATTTTGAAAGCGATGACATGGCGGATTTCGTCGGCTCGTATTGGATCGCTCCGACTGCGAAAGAGCGTCGGCTCTTATTCTTTATCGCTGAGCAGAAGGGGAGCGACGGTATCAAGATCGTTCATTCGGAACATTCGATCGTCACGCCGGATGACATGATGAGCGGCGATCTCAAGGATCTTGAAGGCGGACGCGGTGCGGAACTCTTAGTCGATGTTCTCGACTATGACGGCGACGGAGTTCGCGAGATCTTCACCATCGGACAAGCGTTCGAGGGAAACAACTATTACGCCTACAAACGCACGAATGGAAAATGGACGAAGGTATTTGAGACTTACAATTATCGGTGCGCGTTTTAGTCAGTCAACATCTCGGGTCGCCAAAGGCGACAAACACTAAAGCCTAGGGTGGAGCGAGGCTTGCGAACGAAACCC
>DATEOJ010000304.1:0-3370 GCA_035274235.1 Pyrinomonadaceae bacterium | reverse complement strand
GTTCCTGTTCGAAACGCTCGAGGATCGCGCCGAAGTCGATTTCGCCGCTCTTCTCTTCCTCAACCGGCGGTGCGGGCGGTTTTGCCACGCGCCGTGGTTCTGTCCGTTCCGCGGGAGCCGATGTTGCTTCGGGGGCCGTTTCAGTTGCGGTCGCTGCTTGTGTTGCCGCTTCCTCTGTTGCTGCTACCGGAGCCTGCGCCTCCGCGGGCTGCTCTTGTTTGTTTGATTCCACAGCTGCAGTTTCGCCGGTGGTCGAAACTTCAGCATCGTTATTGACGTCGTTTTGCATTTACCTGTGTGTGAACTTCCTTAAATAAAATCTTGTCGGATACCAAGGTCCGATCCAAGGCCGTGTGATCTGGGACACATTCGCGTCGCTTGTTTTATCTCACCGTTGATCGGGAGAGAGGCATCGAAAAAAAATGGGGCACCGCTTACTATCCCTGACCACGTTTCCTTGACCGGATAAACATAAAATGTACACATCTAGCCGTTAGAGGTCAAGGATTACGCGCCTAAAAATCCTTAAACAATCGATATTTAACGGCGCTCCGCCGGTATCCATCGGCCTAACTTATGCGATGGACTGGGAATGAAGAAATATCGCCTGCCGGGCCTCCGTTCAGTTTGACCGAAGCGGTTTGTTCGCCGCCTCGCTAAAGACTCAGATTTGCCTGACGAGCCAAAATGTAGACTCAACGCCCGATGCGACGTCCGAAACAGAGACTGATCACGGTTCGGACCAGGCGGTCTGAAATTTCAAATTTGAAATTTGAAAATTTCAGAAGTCTGGCGAGGGATTAACTGACGGCGTCCGAATCCGGATTTCAGAGGCGATAGCGGCGCATGACCTGCGTCAGCTCGGATTCCAACTTTGAATTTCAAATTCCAGAGAGCTGATGGCGAGAAAGTGTTGCAAATACTCAATAAAAAGGCCATCCAAAGCGGATGGCCTCCAGTCCGGGTCGATTTCGGAAGTATCACATTCGCGATATGAGACTGCTGATATCGGCGACTCCGGCCAGTTTTTCCATCTCTTCCTTCGCCATGGCCGACGTATTCTGAATACCGGCGAGACGCAGGCGGAATTCGTCCGGATTGGTTGCTCCGCGAAGGGCTTCTTCGAGGGTGATCATTCCAGACTGGTAGAGGTAGAACAGCGACTGGTCGAAGGTCTGCATGCCGTACTGCGATGTGCCGGCCGCGATGACGTCGCGTATCGAGTTCGTCTTTTCCTCGTGGAGGATGTAGTCGCGGATCAACGGGGTTGAGATCAGAACTTCAACGGCGGGAACGCGACTGCCGGTTTTCACGGACTTCATCAGACGCTGCGAGACAACCGCTTTCAGAAGACCCGCCAGTTGGATTCGAATCGATTTCTGCTGGTACGGCGGGAACGCCGAGATGATACGCGTCAATGTTTCCTGCGCATCCAGGGTATGCAGGGTCGAGAGAACAAGGTGGCCGGTTTCGGCGGCGACCAGGGCCGTCTCGATGGTCTCGAGATCACGCATTTCTCCGACGAGGATCACATCGGGATCCTGTCGCAGGCTGCCGCGGAGAGCCTCAGCGAAAGAACGCGTGTCGACGTCCACTTCGCGTTGCGTGATGAAAGATTCTTTGTCCTTGTGAAGGAACTCGATCGGATCCTCGATGGTGACGATGTGACAATTGCGCTTTTCGTTGATGTGATCAACGACAGCCGAAAGCGTAGTCGACTTACCCGAACCGGTCGTTCCAGTTACGAGGATCAGTCCACGCTGTTCGTCGGCGATAGTGTTTAGGACCGGCGGAAGACCGAGCCCCGCAAAGTTACGGATCTCGTCTGAGATAACGCGGGCGACGATACCGATAGAGTTGCGTTGCTGAAAGATGTTTACGCGGAATCGGCCGAGACCGGAAACGCCATAGCCGATATCCACTTCGAAGACTTCCTTGAAATGTTGCTTCTGGCGGTTCGACATCATCGAGAACGCCATCTCGAGCGTTTCTTCCTGATTGAGTTTTTGGGCGCCCGCAAGCGGTCTCAGTTCGCCGTTAACGCGGATGACCGGAGTGGATCCGGCGCGCAGGTGAAGGTCGGATGAGCCAAAGCTCATTGCCATGCGCAAGAGGTCGTCGATTCTAGTGAGCATAGGTCGTGGAAAGAAGTCAGCCGATGAAAAAGGGAAGTGCGACGGGTATTGAATGGATCGGCGAAGGTAAAACAAGCCAGACCGTCACTAAGAAGTTTAGCGGGTGGCGTTCGATAGCGTCAATGAAATTTTTATTTCTGTTTTGTGAATCGGTCAGACTGACCGGAAACCGATGTCCAAGTCTCAAGTCCCTTCGCGGCTTGGCGGCTTTGCGTGAACACCAGCCTGTAGAGTTAGGGATTATTCTCACGCAAAGTCGCTACGCCGCTAAGAGACCGGGTTGGCGAACTAGAGCGTCCGGACTTCGACAGGTACAATCGAACTAATGAATGCCGCCGGTAAGATAAAACGAGTTATTCCCGAATATGCGATCCCCGGTGGGGAAGTGTCGATCGAAGTCGACGGCTTTCACCCCGACCCAAGCGGCACACACGCGGCATTCGTCGATGGCGAGCAGTGTCGGATCACCGCTGCCTCGTCGCGACGCGTACTCGCGACACTTCCAGCCGCTTCCTCTAACGGTAGGTCGACTATCCAGCTCGAATCTGGTGGAGTCGAATCTGCGCCGGCGCGGATAACGGTCGGGCGTCAACTCGCCGATGGGATGCATATCGTTGCCAATCCCGCAGTCGATCCTGACGACAATTCGCTTATATTCACTCGCTCCGGTTCGCGCGGTCAGCAACTTTCGTCGACACTTTATCGACTCGAGACCGACGGCTATCTCGATGAACTGGCGGTGGAGATCATGAATCCGACCGGGATCGCCTTCTCCCCCGACGGCGATCTATTCGTCACGAATCGCGCCGAAGGACGGGTCTGTCGTATCGAGAACGGAGAAGACGCGATCGTTCACGCCACGGGACTTGGGATCGCGACGGGCATCGCCTTCGATAAAGACGGGGTGATGTTTGTCGGCGATCGTTCGGGGACGATCTACCGAATTACGGAGCCGGCGGTACAAACGGTCTTCGCGACGCTCGAGCCGTCGGTTGCCGCATATCACATGGCGTTCGGACCGGACCGCCGGCTGTATGTCACGTCGCCCGGACTCGCGAGTTATGACGCGGTCTACTCAATCGACGAGCACGGCAACGTCGAAAAGTTTTTCCGTGGTCTCGGTCGTCCGCAGGGGCTCGCGTTCGACAAGGAAGGCAATCTTTACGTCGCCGCATGTTATCGCGGGAAGCACGGGATCGTCCGGATCGCGGCGGACGGTGAGTCGGCGGAAATTT
>DATEOJ010000303.1:0-4921 GCA_035274235.1 Pyrinomonadaceae bacterium | reverse complement strand
TTCGCTTTGTACGCGGCGTATATTTCTGAAGCCAGGTCTTTTCACCCTCGCTCCGTGCCTGACCATCGATCCAGCCATAACAAAGCGCCGCATCAAGAGCGTCGGCGCGGTCGATCGACTTCAGACCCGAGTCTTTCTTGGCGAGCCGCAGCCAGACGCCAGACGACTTGTCGTGATTCTTCTCGAGCCATTTCGCCCACGCGGTCTTATCGCGAAAGTCGAGGATCGGCTTGTCTTCTAGAATTTCTTTTGCGGGCATCAGATGTTGTTCCAACGGTCCTGATCGAATCCGAATTTGTAGAACTCCCAATAAACGAACACGGCAATAACAATTGCGTTGATAACCACCGCGATGATCGATGGTCCGATCGGCTGTTCTCTCCGGATGATCGAAACTACAGCCGACGCGATCGCGATGAACAATGTCGCCAATAGCGCAAAAACGCCGATCCGCGAGATGCTCGCGAAGTAGGTAAACGTGTCGCCGGTCGGTTTGTCGATCGCGGACTGCGTGACGAGTACAACGAGAGTTCCGATCAACGGAGCGAGAGCGTACAGAATCACTGACACCATTCCCCACACCGGGCGGCTTCGCGTCGAACCGCGGCCCGACGCAAGCGTCGCGAATGCAAACACACCGAGAAGCGCCGCTTGGATCAGACCGACTTTTAAGATCAACGCGTTTCCATATGCGAAGCCCGGGAGCATCGTCGTAACAGACCCTCTGTCGAATCTGATCAAGAACGAGTCGAGCAACATCGCGGTGAGGACGATAGATACCGCAAGCGTTCCTGCAAATGCCGCCGCGAGAATTCCCGGAAGCAATCGACCGGGCGTCTTATCCCGAACCATAATCGTGAATCTACTCCGAAGGTCGAGCGTGACGCGGCTGGTAAACGTGCAGTGGTGCACCGCTCGGGAGTTTTATCTCCACGACCTTTCCCCATCCGGCATCGGTCACTTCGCCGCAGGCAATGCCGCGGGTTCCCATGTCCGCCACAAAGCCAGTGACGTCGTCGCACAGAAAATAAAGTTCGTGGTGTGGCACTTCACCCTCCGTCGGATGAATCGACGCCTCCGATGGTGGCATACCGAAGATCAGATACCCGCCGCCAGCGTCGACCGCGTCGAGTTTGAGAACTTCACGAAAGAAGCGATGGTCCGCTTCGGCATCCTTACTTGCTACGACAATGTGTGCGCCAATTATCATGATGATGATGTCTCCTGATTCTTTTTATTTCGGTGCGTTCGAAAGGTGCGATGCGACAACTTGCCACTTCCCGTTCCGTTTTACATACGTGTCGGTGTAACGCGATCGATCGCTCATCGGTTTGTCGTTCTGCTTCCACTCCGAAGTGACGAGACCGATGAGAACGACCGTGTCGCCGTACGCCCGAGACTGAACACTCTCAGTAAAGAATTTCATCGCCGATCCGCCAGGCCGTTTCAACGACTCGATGATCTGAGGTTTTGTTTGAATGCTCCCGTCGGGAAACGTGATCGTGAAGTCATCCGCGACTATCGCCGTCATCGCGTCGACATTTCGTTTCTCGTAAGCGTCGAGCCAGGTCCGTTCGAGTTTTCGCACCTCTTGTTCAAAAGCGCTTGTCTGAGCCTGGACAGACGTCGTGATCGACGTCGTAACGATCAAGAATAGCAAGGCTCTAAGACCGTACTTCATATCTAACCTCCCCGGGTACTCAACCTCGGATTTGTTGTAGTAATTAAACAATGGTTGTATATTAGGCCCATTCCGCTCATAACAATCAAGGATTCGGAGGTTTCACGATGAAAAGAATTCGTTTTCTCTATGCGCTCCCTCTCGTTCTATGCGCCCCGATTTTTGTCACCGCACAGAACCCGCAGATCGCTGATAACAAAGAAGCTAAGAAAGTCGAGGTCGGTGGCGTCGTTAAGAGTCGAATGCTCGAGGCCGGCCCGCAGCTCGTAATTCAGAACGTTCCAGGCATCCCGCTGGAACTTGTTGAAGCTGTAAAGAAGTACACCGAGTCGAAGCCGGTTGGCGGCGGTGCGTGGCATCCGACGAAGCGCGAGATGCTCGTTGGAAAGCGATCCGGCAACGTCGGACAGGTTCACTTGCTGGCTGCTCCTCTTGGTGAACTCAAGCAGCTTACAAGTTTTCCGGACCCGGTCGGCGGCGGCTCATGGCAGCCGACAACCGGAAACTATTTCCTCTTCTTTAAGGCGACTGGAGGAAACGAGATCAGCCAGCTCTATCGATATGACTCCGAGGGCGGCAACATCACGCGTCTGACGACGAACGACAAAATGCGTATCGGCGGCGGACCGTGGACAACGGCGGGCGATCGTTATCTCTATACGTCGGTCCCTACAGGCGGCGGCACGACAAGCGAAACCATCAAGACTGAGTTCTACACGATCGATCCGATGGATGCGAATTCGGCCAAGCTGCTTGTTTCGCTCGACGGTGTCGGGTGGGGCGCGAGCGATTGGTCGCCCGATGACAAGAAGCTCCTGATGGGCAAGTATGTGTCGGCGAACGAAAGCTACATCTACATTTACGATGTCGCAACCGGTGAAAAGACGCTCCTAACGCCACAGGAAGGTACCGACAAGGTCGCGTACAGCGGAGCCGAGTTCAGCAAGGACGGCAAAGGTATCTACCTGACCACTGACAAGGGCTCCGAGTTTCAGCGGCTGATGTACATGGATCTTGCTACGAAGCAGATGAAACCGTTGACCGGAAACATCGACTGGGACGTCTCCGACTTTAGTATCTCCGATGACGGCAAGTTGCTCGCTTTCACGACCAATGAAAACGGTTTCTCAAAGCTTCACATCCTCGAGACGGCGAGTGGTAAAGAGACGAAGTTGCCGAAGATGCCGGCTGGTCAGATCAGTGGTTTCAGCTGGCACAAAAAGACGAACGAGCTTCGATTCAACGTCACGTCGTACACGTCGATCTCGGATGTTTATTCGATGGATCTTAAGTCCGGCAAGATCACGCATTGGGCAAAGACCGAGCTCAATGGCTTCGACACGACCGGTCTTCGCGAACCCGAGTTGATCAAATGGAAGAGCTTCGATGGGAAGATGATCTCCGGATTTGTGTACAAACCGCCTACGAAGTTTGCCGGCAAGCGACCCGTTATCATCAACATCCATGGTGGTCCGGAAGGTCAGGCGACACCGGGTCCGCAGGGACGCGGTTCTTACTACATCAACGATCTCGGTATCGCGGTGATCTACCCGAACGTCCGAGGTTCGAGCGGTTTTGGTAAGACGTTTCTGGCTCTCGATAACGGTTACAATCGCGAGGATTCGGTCAAGGACATCGGTGCGTTGATCGATTGGATAGGGACGCAGCCCGACCTGGACAAGGATCGGATCATGATCACTGGCGGAAGCTACGGCGGGTATATGACGCTCGCCGTCGCGACCAACTACAACGATAAGATCCGTGCCTCGCTCGACGTCGTCGGCATCTCGAACTTCAACACGTTCCTGAAAAACACCGAAACGTATCGTCGTGACCTGCGTCGCGTCGAGTATGGCGACGAGCGCGATCCGAAGATGGCGGAGTTTTTACAGAAGATCTCGCCACTGACAAACGCACACAAGATCACGAAGCCGCTGTTCGTTGTTCAGGGCAAGAATGATCCGCGTGTGCCTTACACTGAGGCCGAACAGATCGTCGCGGCTGCCAGAGCGAACAACACGCCGGTGTGGTTCCTGATGGCAAACGACGAGGGACACGGTTTCTCGAAGAAGAACAATTCAGATTATCTCTACTATTCAACGATCCTGTTTATTAAGGACCATTTGTTGAATTAGGAGGTTCGGAGGCTTTGCCGCAATGATGAGCGGAAGGGCTTTGCCCTGGGCTTTGCCCTTCCGACCAAGACCCTAAATTCCCAGGGAGGCTATGCCTCCACACCTGCGGCATAGCCGCGCAAATCGAATTCCCATAGAGCGGAAAGGCATAGCCTTTCCGCTCATCGTATGGGCGAAGCCCAATGCGCCGCTCGCAAACATGTGTTGGGCACGCGTCCGTTTCAATATCTTGTTTTAACACTGAGTTACACCATCAAGATATTGTGCTTGTCTAATCACCCACATATGAATTAAATTACAGGGTAGA
This sequence comes from Pyrinomonadaceae bacterium, assembly GCA_035274235.1. GTDB lineage: Bacteria > Acidobacteriota > Blastocatellia > Pyrinomonadales > Pyrinomonadaceae > OLB17. The sequence continues at coordinate 798 of DATEOJ010000303.1, read as the reverse complement.
AAAGTGTACTCCCACCCGGGGGCCCATCTTTCACCCACGAATAAAGGAGGATAGAGAGTTTGTTGACCGGACGAGTTTTGCTTTTGAACTTTTCGTACGAGCCGCTGGGCACCGTCGGCGTCGCTCGCGCTGTCTGCCTTTGGTTTCGCGGTGCGGTGTTTGTCGAAGAGAAGGACGGCGATAATGTCCTTCACTCACCTTCGACCATTTTCCCGGTTCCGTCCGTTATACGTCTCCGGCACTATATTCACGTCCGACGCAATCGACGCGAGACGACGATGAAGCGTGCACGGGTCTATATTCGCGACCGGTATCGATGCCAGTACTGCGGCGAGCACAAGCACGCCAAGGACCTAACGCTCGATCACATACTTCCCCGCGCCCAGGGCGGTGAAAGCACGCCGGCAAATCTTGTCACCGCGTGTGTGAAGTGTAATCAGCGAAAAGGTAACCGAACCCCTGAGCAGGCGCGCATGCCTCTGCTGACATCGCAGAAGCTGCTGCGTCTCGGACTGGATCACGTGCTGCTTTGTCACTACGCCGAGTCGCGTCCCGAATGGAAGAAGTATCTATTCATGGACGACCACGACGTCGAGCAGGTGAGAGTGGCAGCCTGAGCATTTTGGATTTTGGATTTTAGATTTTGGATTTGGATTGCGGCTGACTTTGGTCAGCCGCTTTTGATTGGAACGCGGGCGTCTCGCTTGCAAGCTCGGCAACGGACTGGAACGCAGGCGTCTCGCCTGCGAGCGTTGTATAACGAGCGAGTTATCTCGGCTCTGCACACGCAGGCGAGAC
>DATEOJ010000302.1:0-4598 GCA_035274235.1 Pyrinomonadaceae bacterium | reverse complement strand
GGCCTCGTCTTGCTTGCAAAAAAAAAAGCCCGCGACCAAATGGTCGTGGGCTTCTCGTTCTTCCCTTGATCGTTATTAGTAAGGCAGCGGAAACGGGACCTTATCTCTCCAGCTACCGTTATTGCTTCGACCGCCGTTACGGTAATTCAGACCGTAGGTGTCAGCGAGGACACGAAGGTCATTGCTGATCTTGTCCCACTCGTTTGAGACCTGACGTCCGCCGTTACGATTCCGGTACATCGAATTCTCGATCTGCGAACCGATGTCGAGCACACGACGCGCTTCGTCACGACTTCCGCGAATGTCGCGGCCGTTGCCGTATTCATCGGCAAGGTTATCCGTCGCGCGAACAAAGCGGTCGGCTAACTCTCCGAGGTTGTCGTAGCGGCGATTGTTATTGCCGTAGCCACCACCCCAGCGGTCGTTGTTGTTACGGTCGTCGACCTTATCAAGACGGCGTTCAAAGTTGCGTGCGCGGTTCTTCAGGTTCTGGATCGTGCCGCGAATGTTTCGGTTGTAACCACTATTACGATAGTAATCGTCGTCGTTGCGGTTGTTACCATTGCCGTTCCCCCACTGGGCAGAAGCGACTGCGGGCAAGATAAGAACGACCATCGATAGAGCCAAGATAGAAGCAAGGTTCACGAATCGTTTCATTGTTTTTCTCCTAAGTTCGGACTTAAAAGGTCAACGCCGTTGCTTACCCACCTGGTCTATTCGGCACGTCGCGTTGCCGCTCGAGGTTTAGCAACGGATGTGCCAACCGTCCCCGCACAATGGAAGTGAAGGAATAATTACAGTTAACAAACCGGTCAAGCTGACGGCCTACCGTTTTGGGATGCCTTCGCGCGCAAATGGTAAGGGTGGCGAGGCGGAAAAGGAAGAAATTTCAGATTTGAAATTACTTGAATTATGAAATTTGATAGGAGGAACCCGTAGACAAGAAAAGACCGCCTTCGCAGACGGTCTTCTAAACTAAAGATTGAATGTTTACCTATTCCCCCAACGCCTTCGCCGCATTCAAGCGACCACCGCTTGCTACCTTTCCATCAAGCGATGGGATCTTGTCTACCGACGACAGAAGACGCTCGCGGAGTTTCGCGACCGAGATCTGAGGTTGGTTCGAAACGATCAATGCCGCGACACCCGAAACCTGCGGAGCGGCCATCGACGTACCTGACGCGTCACGAAATGCATCACCGATCCATGTCGATAGAATGTCCCGGCCCGGCGCCGCGATATGAACGGTCTTTGCACCGTAGTTCGAGAACGACGTCAGCGAATCAGTCCGATCGACGGCAGCCACGCTAAGAACGTTCGGCAAATTGAAGTTCGACGGATAGTGCGCGCGACGATCGTTGTCGGTGCTGCTGTTACCAGCCGCTGCGACGAAAAGAATTCCCTCATCACCCGCAGCGCGGATCGCATCTTCAAGTGCTCGGGAATACTGAGTCGAACCCCAGCTCGCGTTGATCACGCGTAGGTTGACGCCGTGCTTTTTACGGTCGATCGCGTAGTTGATAGCTTCAATCGCATTCTTCGTCGAACCAAAACCGCCACGGCCGAGAAACTTCAGCGGCATTATCTTGACGTTCCAGTTGATACCCGCGATACCCAGACCGTTGTTCCCCTCGGCACCGATGATGCCGGCACAGTGAGTTCCGTGACCGTTGTCGTCCATCGGGTCGCCCGCGTTCGCGTCAGCGTCGAAACCCTGGAAATCATCGATGGAGCCAAGCTCGTCGTCAACATATTCGGGCACCGAGTCGGGCCGCGTCCACATGTTCTTGACGAGATCGGAATGTTTATAGTCGACACCGGTGTCGAGAACCGCGACAACGACCTTGTCGCTTCCACGCGTTTTTAGCCACGCCTTCAACGCATCGATATCAGCACGCTCTTTCCCGCCGTCCTGACCGACGTTGTTCAGCGCCCACTGCTGTGCGAACTGAGGATCGTTGGGTTGACCGCTGAACTCGCGGTGCAGCAAATCTTCGGTTTCGGATTCGCCGGCTGACGGATCTAAACGGATCTCGTAATTAGGCTGAGCGTACTCGACGAGGTCGGACATCGCTGCGTACTGGCGAACGGTCTTTTCAACATCGGCGTCATCTAGATCATCGATCGAGACCAGACCCTTTACCGCCTCGTACTCGTCGTCCATCAGATCGTTGTTCTGCTCGGCGATGCTTCTTATCTGTTCGACCGTAACACCCGGCTTGAAGCGAACGAGAACCTCAGCCTCGTCACGTCGATTGCCGAGTCCGGAAAAGTCCGGTACGGTGACAGACCGCGGGGCCGCCGTCCGAGGCGTACTCAACGAACTCTCCCACCTTCTGATCTGACCCAAAACTGCCGCTAGCGTAACTACCACAACGGCGATCGCGATATGTATCCAAATATTATTGCGATTCATCGTACTGCTCCTATCGCTTACTTAATGACGTGATTGCTGCCTTCGAAATCAACAAGTCGCAGCTGGTACTTGTCGGCACGGTACTCGTAGGATTTCCCGTCGGCCTCGAGCTTGATCTGCCAACCGCTCGAGATCATCTGCCCGGACATCTCACCGCTTGCAGCGGCACCGAGGGCGAGGTCCGGAAATTCCTGGTCGGAGACGGAGGCTTTTATTGAATCTTCCGTGACGTTAAGCCTTGCCGCCAAATCCTGCTTTGCTCGTGCCGTCGCTTCGTCCCGTGTAAAACCCATATTTTTCCTTATCGGATGAAAGAAGTTTGATATTTTTGCGGTCGATAGTCAATGAAACTTCGACGCTTGAACCGGGCCCCGCGTAGCCCCGAATAATCTAGGACGCTGTACGTTTTTTCCGCTGCGAAAGGTTCCGTGCGATATCGACGACGGCCGGCACGATGAAAGTCGCGCATGCGAGGCCCAGAATGAGACCGGTGACGAATCGAGAGAGGTGCGTATTTTCCCAGATGCCAAAGACGGTCAGGGACCAGTCGATGCTGATTGGGATGAGCGACGCGAACAGCCAAAAGCGCGAGATCGGCTCGTTTTCTTCGATTCGCCGCCAAAGCGGATACACTACCACGCCAGCTAAAAGGCCGAAGTAAACTCCGAGACACCTCGAGCAAACTCCGAGTTGATGTCCCGCGAGATGCAGCGAGCGATCAGGGATCTGGTGGCAAATGTAACTGAAGAATGTATAGATCGACGTCGACAGACCAGAGGGAGCTAGAAGAGGTGCTAGCACGATGGCGCCCAACCACAAGAGTAGAACTGCCGTCGTCGCCATCCAAACACGCAGTGCTTGCCGTCGGAATTCCACCTGCAAACTAACCGGAACGTAATTTTCCGCGAGCTCGGTCATGATCGGCCATTACCAAAATTAGGAATTACTAAATTAGTAATTACGCGGAGCAACCAGCAACGGCCCTCGGTGTAATTCCTAATTTCGTAATTCCTATGGCGTATTTCAGACTACTGCTTTCTTATTATTCAATGCCTTCTCGGTCGCGAGGATGTGATGTGTGGTCTGAATCACGGTGTCCGGGTTGAGCGAGATAGAGTTGATTCCCTTCTTTACGAGAAACTCCGCAAACTCGGGATAGTCCGACGGTGCCTGTCCGCAGATGCCGATCTTCTTGTTGCACCGGATCGCGGCCTCGATCGCGAGTGCGACCATCTTCTCGACCGCTCCGTTACGCTCGTCAAACAAATGCGCAACCATCTCGGAATCACGGTCGAGACCCAGAGCGAGTTGCGTTAGATCGTTAGAACCGATCGAGTAACCATCGAAGACTTTCAGGAACTCATCCGCGAACACGACATTCGCCGGCAACTCGCACATCGCGTAGATCTCGAGATCATTCTCGCCCTGAACGAGACCATGCTCCGCCATCAGCTTGATAACCTTCTCGCCTTCCTCGACGGTCCGGCAAAACGGGATCATCGGTTTGATGTTCGTGAGGCCCATGTCCTCCCGTGCACGTTGCATCGCCTGACACTCAAGCTTGAACCCTGCCTTGTACCGGTCATCGTAATACCGCGATGCCCCGCGGAACCCGATCATCGGATTCTCTTCGACCGGTTCAAACTCACGTCCACCGATCAGCATCGCGTACTCGTTCGACTTAAAGTCCGACATCCGCACGATCACCGGTTTCGGATAGAACGCCGCCGCGATTCGTCCGACGCCTTCAGAAAGCGAGCGGACAAAGAACTCCTTCGGATCTTCCTCGAGAATCCTGTTCGCTATCGTATCGATATCTTCGCGTCGCTTGAGGTTCGGATAGTTGACCAATGCCATCGGGTGAATGCCGATGTGGTTGTTGATGATGAACTCGAGTCGCGCCAGTCCTACTCCGTCGTTCGGCAAACGCGATACGGCGAACGCGTGGTCGGGATCGCCGACGTTCATCATCACCTGTGTCGTCGGTCGCTCGGTGTCGGTGATCTGATGCTTCTTGACCTCGAAGTCGATATTGCCGTAGTAGATGTTCCCGACATCTCCCTCGGCACAGGAGACGGTGATGTCAGATCCGTTCCGTACCTTCTCCGTCGCGTCACCCGTTCCAACGATGCATGGGATTCCCAGTTCGCGACTGATGATCGCGCTATGGCAAGTTCGTCCA
>DATEOJ010000301.1:0-5335 GCA_035274235.1 Pyrinomonadaceae bacterium | reverse complement strand
CGGTGCTCTGCTGGTTCCGATCTTCGGACAGTTCATGCCGACGGCAGTCGGCAATTCCGAAACTCTCTTTAGTCTTCAGCGATTCATTCCGCAAGAACCCTGGTATCGCGCGTGGCTCGCCATCTCGGTGATGCTCATGTCGTTCACGATCTTGAAAGGCATCGCCGAATACTTTTCTTCGTACCTCATGGCGAAGATCGGCCAGGCCGCGGTCCTCGATCTGCGACGTCAGCTCTACGATCACCTGCTCAGCCAGCCAACCTCATTCTTCGAGAAGCATCGAACGAACTTTCTCGTCTCACGACTCGTCGTCAGCTGCTCGGCGATCGAGATGGCGGTATCGGGAAATTTGCGCGACGTCCTGCGCGAGAGCTTCATGCTCGTATTCTTCTTCTCGGCGGCGTTCTATTTTAACTGGCGTTTGATGCTGGGAGCGATGATCATCGCGCCGATCATCGGGTTTCTGACGACGAAATTCAGCAAGGCTCTGCGTCGCCTCGCTGAAGAATCGTTTGAAGGCAACAAGCTCTTGACCGATACCGCTCAAGAAACGCTCGCGAACCAGACCATCGTTAAGGCTTATTCGGCGGAATCGCGCGAGAAGGAACGTTTCGGCCGGATCGCGCAGATCATCGCGAAGGCGAATCGTCGCTCGGGACGTATCGCCGCGACGTCGCCACCGACGATCGAGATCATCGGCACCGTAGCCATACTTATCCTTTTCTATTTCGGTCTGCGCGAGATCAACGCAAACCGGATGGACGCGGCGCAGTTCTTCACGTTCCTATTCTTCTTGTTTCGAAGTTATGACCCGATGCGAAAGATCTCGCGTCAGCATAACGAGATATCTAAGGCCTTCGCCGCGATGAAAGACGTGTGGGGCATTCTCGACGAGGACGAGGTTCTACCCGAAAAGAAAGATGCCAAACCACTGCGGCCGCTCGAGAATGCGATCGAACTTCGCGAGGTTTCGTTTGCGTACGAGAATGATCCGAAGACGATACTTGACGGCGTTTCGTTGAGAATTCCGAAAGGGTCGATGGTCGCTCTCGTCGGCGAGAGCGGTGGGGGAAAGTCGAGTCTCATTCGTCTGGTGCAGCGACTGTATGATCCCACCGGGGGTGCGATCCTGTGGGACGGCATCGACATCCGTGACGTAAGGCTTTCCGATCTCAAGAAAATGCTGGCGCTCGTTACGCAGGAGACTGTCCTGTTCAACGATACGATCCGCTACAACATCACATACGGTAATCCTGGAGCGAGCGAAGAAGAGCTGGAGCACGCGGCGAGCGTCGCATTTGCAGCGGACTTTATCGACGAGCTTCCGGAGAAATACGACACGATCGTTGGAGAACGCGGAATATTTCTTTCCGGGGGGCAGCGACAGCGGATCGCTATCGCGCGAGCCGTGCTGGTAGATGCACCGGTATTGATTCTCGACGAAGCGACGTCCGCACTCGATGCGGAGTCCGAACGTCTCGTCCAAAAGGCACTTGGCAACTTGATGCTAAACAAGACTTCGATCGTCATCGCACACCGCTTGTCGACTGTGCGGAAAGCAGACCTCATCGTCGTGATGGAACGCGGACGGATCGTCGAGACGGGAACGCATCAGGAACTCCTCGAGAGGGGAGGCAAATATAAACGACTTTACGAACTGCAGTTTGCAGATGAAGATCAGGTCGGACTGACCGTTAGTCCGTCCCCGGCGGGATAACAGCCCGCCATACGAATTATGAAATCAATGACCGGATTCGGCCGCGGTGCCGTTACCGAAAGCAACTTTTCAGTCAGCGTAGAGCTGAAGACCGTTAACAATCGTTTCCTCGATATCAGTTTGCGCCTGTCGAGCGAGATGCAGGCGTTGGAAACCGAGATCAAACGGCTGATCAGTAGTCGCCTGTCGCGCGGACGCGTCGACGTCAACCTTCAGTACGAGCGTATCGAAGAGGTCGAGTACGAACTGAATCGTCCGATGATCGCGGGCTACCTGGCGGCGATGAAAAAGATGCAGGATGAGTTTGGACTGAGCGGCGAACCGGATCTGAACGTTGTCGCTCGTCTGCCAAACGTGATGCAGCCGAGGAAGGACGACATCAGCGAAGCATTTTCGTTCGGGGTCGCTGCGGCCGTAACGACAGCGATCGAGGATCTCGAGAGAATGCGTTCGAGTGAGGGCGAGATGTTGAAGACTGAGCTGTCGGACCGTCTCGATGCGATCGAGCGCCGGATGCCTATCATCGAGAGTGAAGCTGGCTCGATAACGGAAGAGTATCGACAACGTCTTTCGAAACGGATCGGCGACATGCTCGCGAAGAGTGAGTCGCAGATCGAACTCGACCAGGGCCGTCTTGCGCAGGAGATCGCCTACATCTCAGACCGTGCCGACATCTCGGAAGAGATCGCCCGGCTGAAAACGCACATCGAGCATTTCCGAAACATCATGGGCGAGGAGAAGGAGGTCGGAAAGCGACTCGACTTTCTCACGCAGGAACTCAATCGCGAAGCAAACACGATCACGTCAAAGACCAACAACATGGTCGTCAAAGAAAACGCGTTAGCGATAAAAAGCGAAATTGAGAAAATCCGGGAACAAGTTCAGAATGTCGAGTGAATTTTGTGGTTGTGGCTTATCGGGCCTATAGGACGTATACGACCTATAGGACTTATAGGACCTATACGACCTATTCTTCGACGTTCCCCTAGATGAAAGGCAACCTGATCATCATCAGCTCCCCTTCCGGCGGAGGCAAGGGCACTCTCATACGTGAGGTGCTCGAGCACATACCTGAGATCGGCTACTCGGTTTCGATGACGACTCGCGCGCCTCGGTTTGGTGAAGAGAACGGAAAGCACTATCACTTCGTTACTCGCGAACGCTTCGAACAGGCGATCGCGAACGGCGAGTTTCTCGAGTACGCTGAGGTCCACGGAAACCTTTACGGAACGTCGGCGATCCAGACTGAGAAGATGACATCGACCGGTGTCGACGTCATTCTCGAGATCGATGTCCAGGGCGCGGCGAAGGTCCGGGACAAGGTCCCCGACGCTATCAGTATCTTTATTCTTCCCCCGTCGTACGAAGTTTTGAAGGCTCGACTCACTGCCCGGGCGACTGAAGGTTCGGACGATCTGGCCTTGAGACTGCGGAATTCGAGCGACGAAGTGCAGCAATATCAGGACTTCGACTATGTAGTGGTAAACGACGACGTGCCCACCGCATCTCGGAAAATTGGGGCGATCATCCTTGCAGAACGACAGCGGCGTGATAGACAAATTGAAACGGTTCAAGGTATTCTAAGTAGTTTCGAACGGGGGAAACCTTAACAACCGGAGATCAGCACTTTATTTATGGCCGAAAAGAACGCAGCCGCAGCAGTTGAAGAAAGCGACAACGAAGTTAACGAGGTAATTAACCCGCCCGATATCGATTCGAAATATCGAATGATTATTCTGGCGGCTCAACGCAGCAAGCAGCTCCAACGAGGAGCCGTCTCGAGGGTCGATATCGATACTCGAAAGAACAAGCCCACGCGAGTGGCAATGAAGGAGATCGAGAATCGCAAAGTGAATTTCGATATCCTCGACGGGAATTAAAGAGTAGGTCTATTTAGATCACGAGAAGGACGACCTTTCGAGGCCGTCCTTTTTTTGCTTTCGAGGCCGTCCTTTTTTTGGTCGTATCTAGGACAGGCGTCGGACTGTCCCATATGCGTAGGACAGGCATTCCTGCCTGTCCTCTGTATTGCTGCGACTTATAACCAGCCCGTGGCCATCTCAATTCTAGGCTTCGCTCTAATTAGGGTTAGCCAACGAGGACAGGCAGGAATGCCTGTCCTACGCATGTGGGGACAGTCAGACGCCTGTCCTGCTCCCGTTAGTCATTCACTCGCTTCCCGGCGTCGCTGATCGCTTCCCCGACTGAATCAACTGCGTCCGAGACGCCGCGTTTGAATTTGCCCCAGCTTTCCTGAGCCTCACCGCCGGCACGTTGTGCTTCACCTTCAGCCTCGAGGCGTTCGTTGCCAGTCACCTCTCCAACCTTATCTTTGACGGTTCCCTTAGCTTGCTCCCACTTACCTTTCGCTTCGTCGTTATTAAATATAGCCATTATCCAATGACCTCCTTGTTAGATACGGTGCGCACGATATTCGAACGCAACGTTGGTGATTGGGTAAATGCAACTCGCATTCCGAGAACGAGAAAAGCTCGCCCCAGGCGGCGAGCTTCAATCCAAAATCCAAAATCTAAGATCGAACTACATTCCTTTGTAATTCGGACCGCCGCCACCCTCTGGAGTAACCCAGTTGATGATCTGGTAAGGATCGGCGATGTCGCAGGTTTTGCAGTGAACACAATTTGCGAAGTTAACTTTCAATTCTCGCCGACCGGTCTTTGAGTTCTGCTCCATCTCGTAGACCTGTGCCGGGCAAAAACGCTGACACGGATTTCCATACTCCTCCGCACAGAGCGTCGCGCAAACTTCGGTGTCTAGCACATGAAGGTGCGAAGGTTGATCTTCGTCATGTGCGACCGCTGCGTGATAGACGTCAGTGATCTTGTCGAACGTCAGCTCCTTGTCGAACTTCACTCCGCCATACCTTTCCTCGAACGATGGCTTGCTGTTCTCCGACAACTTCTGCATCCGCTCGTGACCCGCAACGTGATGTTCCTTCGGCATGAACCCCCACGCCAAACCCTTCGTCAGAAATTGAAGACCGGAATTGACCAACGCCGACCACCGGCCGCTCTGAAACGACGCGTGGAAGTTTCGCACCGGATGAAGCTCGTCATAGATCCAGCTCAGGTTCACCTTCTCTTCGAAGTGATGCAGCGTCTTCGACGTGAAGTCCTGATGCTCGAACGCACCAACGATCGTTTCGGCAGCGAGCATCCCGGACTTCATCGCGGTGTGAATTCCCTTGATGCGTTGACCGTTGAGGAACGAACCCGAATCACCGACGATCAGCACACCGTCAGCGAAAAGTTTCGGCATCGTCCAGTAGCCGCTCGTGTTGATGGTCTTCGCACCATACTTGATCATCTTGCCGCCCTTCAAAACTTCGGCGACCTTCGGATGGGTTTTGAACTTTTGAAACTCGAGATGCGGATCGATGTTCGGATCTTTGTAATCGAGACCGGTGACATAACCGATGCTGACGACGTTGTTCTTCATCCCGTAGATCCAACCGCCGCCGTACGTGTCGGTATCAGAAGGAAAGCCGAGCGTGTGAACTACCTTACCCTCGGCAAAATTTCCATCGGGCACTTCCCAAAGTTCCTTCACACCAAGCGAGAAGACTTGCGGGTCCTTGTCCTCCATCAAACCGAGACG
>DATEOJ010000300.1:0-3601 GCA_035274235.1 Pyrinomonadaceae bacterium | reverse complement strand
GCCGGGATCATGCTTTTGGTAGTAATGGTCTTTGTCGTCTTGTTCTCGATGCTCTTTGTAATTCCACAGCTCATCGGCGGATGGAAGATGCTAAAAGAGCAGCCGAATGCGAGGACGTGGGGAATCATCGGAAGTATCGTCTCGTGTATGTCGTTTCCATTGGGAACCGCGGCCGGCGTATTTGGACTGATCTTTCTTTTTGGCGATGCAGGACGACAGTTCTATCTTGCGTCGGACAGTGCTCCGAATTATTATCAACCGCAGCCGCCACCACCCAGCAGTTGGCAATAGTCAGCAGCACCTTTCAAGCGAAGGCGGGGACCGCGTGGTCCCCGCTTTTGTTTTGTCCCCACTAATTCGGTAAATTCTTCTTTTCATTCAATTCAATCTAAAAGGACTTTTTTCAATGGCAGATACTATCGGAGTTATTGGTGCGGGCACGATGGGCAACGGTATTGCCCAGACGGCGGCTGGGGCGGGATTTGATGTGGTACTTTGCGACATCGATCAGGCATTCCTCGATCGGGGCGTGCAAAACATCGGCAAAAGCCTCGACCGTTTTGTAAAAAAGGAAACGATCACGGAAGACCAGAAGGGCGAGATCCTGGGACGGATCAAAAGCACGACCACCCTGGACGATCTCAAAGATTGTTCGCTGATCGTCGAAGCCGCGACCGAAAACTTCGACATCAAAAAACAGATCTTCGAGAAGCTCGACTCGATAGCGTCCGCGGATGCGATCCTCTCGTCGAACACTTCGTCGATCTCGATCACGAAGATCGCGGCCGTTACAAAGCGACCGGACAAAGTGATCGGAATGCACTTCTTCAATCCGGTGCCTTTGATGAAACTCGTCGAAGTGATCCGCGGTATCGCGACCTCCGACGAAACGTACGCGAAAGTTAAGGACCTGTCGGAGAAACTCGGTAAGGTTCCGGTCGAGTGTAACGACTACCCGGGGTTCGTCTCGAACCGCGTGTTGATGCCGATGATCAACGAAGCGATTTTCGCTCTGCATGAAGGCGTGGCAACTAAGGAGTCGATCGACGAGATCATGAAACTCGGTATGAACCACCCGATGGGACCGTTGACACTCGCCGACTTCATCGGTCTGGATGTCTGCCTCGCGATCCTGAACGTACTCCATGAGGGTCTCGGCGATCCAAAATATCGTCCGTGCCCTCTGTTGAAGAAGTACGTCGATGCGGGATGGTTGGGACGAAAGAGCGGGAAGGGGTTTTACGATTACGCCTAGGGAACGCGGTGAGGTTCTTGCCGATGGCGGAGCGACTGGAGCGCAGGCATCCCTGCCTGCAACGCCGCGGCTTCCGCGGCGTCAAACCACGGAGGCCCCAGTTTTCTGTTCCTTTTCGGAACGTGTCGACAGGGCGGTCGTCTTCCTGAGAACCTAGGCGCTTTACGCCGCGGAAGCCACGGCGTTGCAGGCAGGGATGCCTGCGCTCCAGTCCGGTCATCCCAAAGTCGCATTTCGACATCAAAACCCAGACTCTCTCATTCACGTACTAAAGGCAGTTCACTTTTCGAGAAATAAGCAATGAGAAAAATAACCCTGCTTCTGCTCATCGGTTTGTTTGTCGTTTCGACATTCGGTCAGGTCAAGGTTGCGCCTCTGGACATCAAACAGCGGACGCTCGCAAACGGGCTTAGGATCGTCTCGGTAAAAGACAACTCGATCCCGACAGTCTCCATACATTTCTGGTATAACGTCGGTTCAAAAGACGATCCTCAAGGACGTTCCGGTTTCGCACACATGTTCGAGCACATGATGTTCAAATCGACGAAGAACATGTCGAGTGAAAAACTGGATCGGCTTACGGAGGATGTCGGCGGGTTTAACAACGCATCCACGTACGACGATTTCACAAACTACTTCGAGGTAGTTCCGTCGAATCACCTGGAGCCGCTCCTTTGGGCAGAGGCGGACCGGATGGTGAATCTGAATGTCGATGAAGCGAACTTCGTTTCGGAGCGAGACGTGGTGAAAGAAGAATTTCGCCAGCGGATTCTTGCGGCTCCGTACGGAAAACTCATGGGCCAGTTTATAGAGAAGTATTCCTATACGACTCACCCCTACAAGCGGCCCGGCATCGGGAATCTCGACGAACTTCAAGCCGCAACTCCAAAGGACGCACACGATTTTTATAAACTCTACTATCGACCGGACAACGCCGTGCTGATCGTGGTCGGCGACTTCGACCAGAAGCAATTCGACAGTTGGGTGGACAAATACTTCGGCCCGATTCCTAAACCGACTGGCTCGATACCTCGCGTGACGGCGGTCGAACCTGAGCGAACCTCGGAGCAGCGATTTAAGACTAGCGCTCCCAACGTTCCGTTCCCGGCCGTTGCGATAACTTACCTCGCACCTGAATCGACGAGCAGCGATATACCGGCACTCCGCGTCGCCGAGAAAATTCTCTCCGCTGGTGAAAGCTCACGACTCTACCAGAGTCTCGTTTATAAACAGCAGATCTCCCAACAAGCACAGTTTACGATCGACATCCGGGCCGACCGTGGGTTGTTGTACTTTCTGGCGATCGCGTCGGAGGGGAAGACGGCCGACGCGCTTGAAAAGGCTTTACTCGCGGAGTTGAAGCTGATCCAGGACAAGCCGGTGACTGCTGCGGAACTTGCAAAAGCAAAAAACCAGCTTGTTACCGAGGCGATCCAGGAGCGAGAGGATAACGATGGAAAAGCAACCGTGATAGAGAGGTCGATAGCCTATCTCGGAGGTGCACTCGAGGCGAATAGCCAGGTGGATAAACTCCAAGCGGTGACGATCGAAGACGTACAACGGGTCATGAAAAAGTATTTCAAGGACAACAATCGGGTCGTAATTCAGTACGGCAACGAAACAAAGGCGGAGGGAGCTAAATGAGATTGCGGATTGTGGATTGCGGATTGCCGATTTGCTTGTCCCTGGCGCTTTTGGTGAGTGCCGCACTGCCGGGGTTTGCTCAAATACCGTCGCCGGGACCGGCCAAGTCGGTGAGCATCCCTGCGGTGAAGGAGACGAAGTTAAAGAACGGACTCACCGTCGCCGTGGTTGAGAAGCATAGTGTTCCGATCGTCACCGTTCAGCTATTGGTTAGGGCCGGGGCCAACTCAGAGACCATCAAGAAAGCGGGCCTCGCAAATATTACCGCTTCGATGCTGACGAAGGGAACGAAGACCCGTTCGGCAGAGCAGATCGCTCAAGATATCGAGTTCCTCGGCGGTTCGATCAACTCGAACGCCGGATGGAATAACTCGACCATTACTGTGGGGGTAACATCCGACAAGCTCGAGCAAGCGATGTCGATCATGGCAGACGTCGCTCTAAATCCGGCGTTTAAAAAAGAAGAGCTCGAGCTGTTGAAGTCGCAGACAACTGATGAGCTTACTTACAATTTGAAGCAGCCGGGATTCATCGCAGGCTATGTCGCATCACGCCGTGTGTTTGACGAGCATCCTGCCGGCGGAACACCCGAGAGTGTCGGGTCATTTACGCGTGATGATGTTGCGGCGTTCTACGCCGACTCATACGCCCCCGACCGGTCGATCCTTATATTTTCCGGTGACATTACTCCGGCCGCAGCGA
>DATEOJ010000299.1:0-7569 GCA_035274235.1 Pyrinomonadaceae bacterium | reverse complement strand
GGCCTAAAGTCGGCCGCTCGCATACCCGAGCTTCGCCTCTTCACTCGGCTACCCCCAGCTCGCGCTGGCGGCTATATCGCTGTCACTCGCTACGCGAGTTAGACTTGAAATGCTTAACTTGGCCTGGTAGTTCAGATTTAGAAAATCAATCCGAATTAATAAAGGTAAGCGAAGAGGTCGGTGCCATTCCGTTGAGCGATTGGCGAAGCAGCGGGATGAGGCCCTCGGCCTCCATGTACTCGCGACCGAGGAGACGTCGGAAGCGTTTGTCTTTTGATTCGCCGGTCAACTCCTTCAACATTCCACGACAAAACGCCTGGACTATCTCCGGAGCGAACTGTTTTCCCGAATTGCGCTGCAGATCGTCGAAGACTTCTCCTACCGGACGCCGTCGTTTGTAAGGCCGGTCGGTAGTCATCGCGTCGAATGAGTCGGCGAGGTTTACGACCTTTGCGATGTAGGGAATGTTGCGATCGTAGAGACCGTCGGGATAACCGCGGCCGTCGAGACGCTCGTGATGATACTTCGCGGCGAGCGGGACATCGGCGTACGGATGATGGATCGGAAGAAGGATCTCGTATCCGACCGCCGGATGACGGTTCAGTTCGGCTGACTCCTTTGCGTTGATGCGGTACGGAGCGTTGATGATCTTTCGCTCGACCGTTAGTTTCCCGACATCGTGGAGATAGCCCGCGACCGCTGCACCTTCAACCTCGTCGTCACCCCATGCAAGTTCGGATGCGATGATCTCCGAGTACTTCCCGACACGAACCGAATGACCTTCGGTGTAGCGGTCCTTGCAATCGATCGCTGCGGCAAACGCGCGAACCGTGTCGCGATATGTCGTGCGGAGTCCGTCGTAGAGTTTGCGGTTCTCGTCGGCCTGGCGTTCGAGATCGGCGAGCATGTTTCGATGAGTGATCGCGACACCGATGTGGCGTCCCATCGCGGATATAATGTCGCGGTCGTAACTCGAGTAAGGTTCGCCTGTCGCTTTCTCACCGAGGACGAGCATCCCGACCATCTCGTCGCGAATGACGAGAGGCACGAGAAGCTCGATGCGAGTTCGGGTCAAACTCGTGTCATAAACCTGAACAAATGGAAGCACCTGTGCCTGCGATACCTCTATCGGTACCGAACCGTTGGCGATGAACTGACGTTCGTCTTCGTAACAAAGCGTGAGGGCCAGTGGAAACTCGTCACCAAGCGCACGTGCGGCGACCATCTGCATCGAATGCTCAAAACGAGAAAATCGCGCGACGCCCCCGCGCATGATCGCGAGCGAACCAAGCAGCAGATGAAGCGATGTCCGCATCGTCTCGTGAAAGTCGTTGCGGTTCGCCACTTCCTGACCGAGCTCGGCAAGAGCTCCGAATGTATGGATCAACTTGCTGCGAGTCTCGGACATCTGCCGGAAGTTTGTCGATTTGAACTCTTGGATTTTCACCTTGTCGCCTGCCGGTCGTCACCAGGCGGCTTCGCCGCCATGATGAGCGGTGGGCCTTTGGCCCACCGACGATCGCAAATTAACCTGCGAGGCTCTGCCTCGTGCCGGAGGCGGAGCCTCCAAGAAATTTTCTTGCCTACCGGAAAGGCGGAGCCTTTCCGCTCATCATGGCGGCGAGCCGCGAAGACCGTCCTATGCGATCCTCACATGCCGGGTCAATCCCAACATGTCGAACAGCTCGGCTGTCTCCTGCTTCACGTCTGAAAAGACCACGTCAGCACCGGTGCCGCGGGCTGAGTCGATCACGCCGAGAAGAATCGAGACGCCAATACTGTTGACGATCTCGGTCCGCGAAAAGTTGACCACCAACTCGGTGCAGCCTTCGGTCAGCCGTTCGCGACATTCGCGTTCGATCTGCTCACCGGTGAGTTTGTTAAGGTAGTCGCCCGCAAACACAACGGCGCGCTTATCATCCGCAATTGCGGCATCGAATTCTGTTATCACTTGGGTGTGGTTCCTTAGGGTCTGAATGAACGCGAATAACTTGAGGATGGTTTTAACATACTTTAATGGGATAAGACAATAAAAATCTTGGGTTGTGGGCTGTTTGGGGTTGGGGCACACGGTGCACAAGCCCGACCGTTAGGGAGGGCGATACCCGGAAGTAATTGCAAACGTACAAACTCGACAATGCGCCGTGGTGCGAACGAGACTCGATATCGCCATTACGCACGTGCGGGCTTGCGCACCGTGCGGCTAGCCGCGATCACGCAGCTTTCAAAAACTTCGTCATCACGATCCGCGTGCCGTCGTCCACTTCCTCGATCGAGACCTCATCCATTAGATTCCTCATCAGACGCAGACCCCATCCGCGACGTCCTTCCTCTGAAGGCTCGCCGGTCGCATGTGATGCCAGACGGAGACCTCGGTTCGAGACAGTCAGGACCACTCGATCGTCCTCAACACGAAAACGCTGATAGATCTTTCGGTCCGGACTTAGGCTATGCTCCGCCGCATTAATGCATGCCTCGACCAACGCCGTCTTGATCTGATTGATCGAACGGGGATCAAGATTGTGTCGACGAGCGATCTCTTCGACCGAGTGCGCCGCGATCAACTCCGCATCCGCATCCATCGGGATAACGATCTCGTACTCGTTAGCTGCTAGTTCGTCCGAAGCTGCCGAAGGTGCGTCGAGACATCGTCGGAGCAGACTCACTTGCCGACGACTTGAGCCATAGGCGTTGCGCCGTTTGAGCGAGTCAAGAGCGTCGGGCGTGAATCCTTCGGGTGAGATCAGCCAAAGCCGAAACACTTTGAAGTCACACATCACCGCGGCTGCCTCGAGACGGTCACACCAAAACTCGGCGACCTCGCGCGACGCTTCTAACTTGGATTCGATCTCGGCCGCGATCCATACGATCTCGCTCGTCGGATCATCTTCGCGTGACTCGAAACCGATCGCGATAGCCGCATGCTCGGCCTCAGCGATCTTGACGAGGGGTGCGTAAAAGTCAGACGCAGCAGTCGTGAAAAAGATGCGCGGCAGTCTCGTCTTCGAGTCCAACTCCGACGCTTTCTCAAATGCGTCGGCATCAACCAAACCTTTTAGCTCATCACGAAACTCACGATAGTCGAGCAGGCTTGTCGGCACTTGCCGTCCGTCAAACGCAGCGAGCACGGCTCGGATTCCTATCGAAGCGTCAGCCCGATAGACCTTGGCCATGAGTTCGGGGGCTCGTTTGATGAACTGCGTTAGCGTGTCACCAAAAACAGCAGCACGTCCTTCGGACTTCGCGAGTCGATCGCGAGTCGAAACATAGTCTGTGAGCACGACGTCATCCGCGATCGCTTCCACATGCGCAGGCGTCAGTCTCACCAGTTCGTTAACGCTCAGACGTTCCAGCAACGCGCTCGACTCTTTGTCATCGATCATCAATCGCCGGCGGAAAAGCTCCATCTCAAGACGCGGCGATTCGGAACGCACCAGCTCGGCAAGCAACTCCACAACACGACGTTCGCGCTCCGCACCATCGCACGCTCGTGCGAACACTCGATCGATCTCGACCGCGATCCGGCCGCCAAGCATAGCGTCCGTATAGACTTTCTCGACCGATTCAAAACTGTCGAGAGGAATTCCTACATCCTGGGCGGTTCGGATCAGATGACGCATCCGCGACGGATTCCCGTTTGTCTGGACCGCGATAAGATCTCGCGATTGCTCGGAGATTGGAATGTTCGCCTCCTTAGCGAGAACCTCGGCGAGCTTCCCGGCCGCAGGAAACTCAAGATTTTCAAGTTCCATTCGGGGAGCGTCGATACGGCCAAACAAAAATCTGCGGTAACCGGAAAACACAAACGGCACGCCGGCGTGAGTGAAGATGTCGGCGAGCTCATCAAGGATGAGCATCCCGCCGTCGACTTCGGTTAGGAGATGAAGATCGTCGATCACGACAAACGTCTTTGCCTCGTGTGCCGCCGCGCGAAGCGGTGCGCCAAGACAGGTTCGAATCAGATCGCGGCCGTCCGACGCCTTTTGCGCCGTCTCGATAAGGCGATCGATCCAGATTCCGCTAACCGATAGCGACAACTCCGCGAGCTCATCCATGCTCATCATCGAACGCATGATGGCGGGCTCGCGGCGACGATACGCGACTAGTTGTCGGATAAACTCTTTTAGAAAGCTCTCGGCGATCTCGCGAGCGCTTCCAAGCGACGGCCGAATGGCGAAGAAGAACGGGATCGTGTCGTGATGCTCGTGAAACAGACGGTCGTAAGTTTGCCGTAGAAGCTCAGACGCTCCGGCACCGGGTGTTGTGAGAACCAAAAGACCGGACGACGACGAACGAGCATGCGCGAGTAGCCGCTCCGTCTGTGCGTCGCGTCCTACAAAATCGATGGCCGGTCGGCCGGCGAGGATCCTTGCATGGGTTGATGAAGTCATCAATGAATATTCTCGTTAAACGTCTTTCCGTAGCCGTCGTAAACTCTCACGTTATTGCGACCCTGATTCTTCGCCTCATAGAGCGCATGATCGGCCGCACCGACCACATCGGCCGGCGTCTCGAGATCGTTCGAGATCGACGCGATACCTATGCTCACCGTCACCTGACGTTTCGGAAACTCTGTGTGCTCGATTCGCTGTCGGAGACGTTCGGCGATCGTCGCGGCCTCGACCGACGTCGTCTGCGGAAGCAGGATCGCAAACTCCTCACCACCGTAACGTGCCGCTACGTCGGCTCCGCGGAGAATGTCCTGCAATACTCCAGCCACGATTCTCAAAGCCGCATCACCAGCCGGATGGCCGAAGGCGTCGTTGTACGACTTGAACTCGTCAACGTCGAGCATCATCAAGCTCATCGGAAACCGGTGACGTTTTGAGCGTTGGATCTCTTCGATCAAACGCTTCTCGAGATACCGCCGGTTCAACAGTCCGGTCAGTGCATCGGTCACGGACAGTTGCTCAAACTCCCCGGCCTTGTCCTTCAGTACAGTTCGATCGATCGCGACGGCGATCTGCGGTGCGATAGCCTCGAGCAGCTCGAGATCGCGTTCGTCGAACGCGTCGCCCGTCACCTTGTCGGTAAAATTCATCACGCCGATCATCCGCTTGCCGATCGTGATCGGATAACTGAGAAACGAATTCGTCTTGTATCGCCATGAGGGCGGTGCCGAACGAATGCCGATGCGTTTTATGTCTTCGACGACGACCGGATTCCCGTCCTCGAGCACGAGTTTCGAAACGCGTTGTCCGACGTTCGGTTCGGAAAAGAGATTGATCCGCGCACCGACAGCGGCCTTTGTGACGAGTTCGTCGGCCTGCTCGCTTCGCAGAAGGAGCGATGCCCGCTCCGACTGGACCAGCTCGGCCGAGACCTGGGTCACATGCGTCCAAAAGTCTTCAGCATCGATGCGTTTCAAGCTTTCGCTAAACCGCGTTACGGCCCGGTTGATCCATTCGCGGTCAGATAGCTCGCGACGAAGGCGAAGGATCTCGAGTTGCGGACTGATCCGGCGACAAAAGATAACGATCGACCTCAAAGTTTCTTCGTCGAACGTTCCCTCTACGCCGATCGCCCCGCGTATCTCGCCGCCGACCATCGATGCAAATACCTGCAGGGTCCGTGAAGGTCGTTCCTCACCGTCCGCGATGCGTTCGTGCAACTCGAGCGGTCGCTCTTCCTGCGACGCCGCAACCAGACGCGGATTGTCGACGGAGATCCCGATCTTTACCGGTATCGAACGCAACGCACCGATCGACGTGATGGGAACCAGTCGTGTCTCTTTTCGCTCGAGCCAGACGAGCGACTTTAGGCCGAACTTCTTCGTCAGGAAATCCAGGACGACGGCCGCGCCTGTGGTGTAATCCAGTTTTGCAAGGCGCCCCGCAAGCGAACGCATCTCGCTCGCTTCCGCTTTCCGTCGTTCGTTCCACTCCGCCGACGCTTGCGGTGTCGGGAGTTCAGTCTTACTCGATTCGCCAAACTTCTCTATGAGTTTTACGATCTCTTCAGCGGGTTCTTCTTGTTTCTCTTTTGCAGGTGCGGCGACCTCGACCGCCTTCTCGACTCGAAACTTAGCCAGGTCGTCGACAGCGTTATCGATATTTGAAGCGGAACCCGCGATCAGGATGTTGTCGAAGAATTCATCGGTCGGAAACTCTCTCCAGTCGCGTGCGATCGCACGGTCTGTAGCCTCGCGATACTTCTCCGCGGAGACAAACGTTCGACCGACTATGGCGACAAAACGTTTGCCCTGATCCTCGACTGAAACCGCCCGGCATTTAAGACCCGCGTAGCACTGATAGTCGAACGACTCGCCCGACGCGGTGTTGCGATAGGCGACCCCGCAGTAGTTTGCGCAGCGTTTGGAGAACTTTGAGGAGGAGGTCAGAGCGCGGCAGATCGAGTTGTTATTCGAGACGGAAACCTCACGAGAGCTCTCGTCAAGCACAACAACCGCGACGCCATTATCCTCGGCGACACGGTCGAGCATCTTCTGCTTTTTACCCGCGTGTGGGCTCATCAAAATCAGGTACGGCAGTAGCGTGCGTCGGCTAAGACGCGGTGCTTGGGGTACCGCCGGTTAGTATCTTACCTGCTTAAATAGATGCAATTACTAGCCTATTTCACGAAAAATATGGGTGATTTGGGAAGGGACTATTGTAGCCGAGGGGGGGACGGAGGAAAAGGAAAAAATGAAACGGGGACGGAAAAAGTAAAAAGTAAATTGCCGCGGGCACCCAGCTTCTTTCTCCGGGCCTTTCCATTTACTTTCTACTTTTTACTTTTTACTTGGTAGTTACTTGGCCACGCCGGCGTTCGGCTTCAATGCACGGATTCGACACGATCCGACGCTTAAACGAGAAAACCCAGTGAAACAATACGCATCGCCGTTCTGGCACGTTGATTGTTGAATCATTTCTGAGCAATCAAAACGTTCATTTTTATTTCAAGGAGGTTAATCTCATGATCAACGATTACGAAGCTACAAAACCGATAACGACCGATGCGACCTACGATTCGACGTCGATCGACAACGATGACGTCATCTCATGTCTCAACGGACTTATCGAAACATGTAAGGACGGTCAGGAAGGGTTCAAGCAAGCGGCCGAGGGCGTCGAGCGTTCGGATATGAAATCGCTCTTCTACGAATTCTCGCAACAGCGGGCGCAGTTCGCGGGTGAGCTTCAGTCCATGGTGCAATCGCTCGGCGGCGACCCGGAGAACTCGGGAAGCATGGCCGGTGCGATACACCGCGGTTGGATAAACATTAAGTCAGCGGTGACCGGAAAAGACGAAGCAGCGATCCTTAACGAATGCGAACGCGGCGAGGACTCGGCGAAAAACACTTACAAGGAAGCTCTCGAGGAACCGCTGCCGGCAAATGTGACAGAGACGATTCAGGCGCAATATCAGTCGATACTCTCGGCTCACGATCGCGTCAAAGCGCTTCGCGATGCGGCTAACAACGAGCCGGGCAAGTCGAACAAAGCTTCAACGAGCTACTGATCATCATCAATTCATTATCTAGGCTTGTTGAACAAAAGAGGCACCCAGTTCGGTGCCTCTTTTATTTGCGCCAAATCTGAGGTGTTAGCCACATTGGCAAGTCCGGAA
>DATEOJ010000298.1:0-25469 GCA_035274235.1 Pyrinomonadaceae bacterium | reverse complement strand
GCCTTGACCGTTTGTCGACGTCGACTGATTCACACCCGGTCCGACTATCGTCACGGTCACACCGCCGATGCCTTTGTTGTTCACATCGCGCGTGATCGTACCGCTGACAGTCGCTGTCGGCACAGGAGTAGGAGTCGGTGTCGGAGTAGGGGTCGGTGTGGCGGTCGGAGTTGCCGTTGGTGTTGCAGTTGGCGTCGGGGTCGGTGTCGGCGTCGGGCCGCCCGGCCATGCGTCGTAGTTCTCGGTTACGGACGCAGGTGACGTCGATTGGATGCTCGCGTTGAATCCCATTCCGCGTCGACGGAATCCTTCCCGAACGTCGTTAGCGTCCGCTTCCGAAAAAGTTTGAGCTGCCGCGATGATCGCATCGCGTTCCTGCAGGAATGTCGGACCGATCGGAGCGAGTTTCATTCCGTCGGTAACGATCTGCAGAGCCCGAGTCGTACCCGCCGCGAATCCGAGACGCGTGACCATCAGTGCTCGAACTTCCCACAACGCGCTCGACCAGATCTCTCCCGCATTGTGAACCGCATCGCACTGTGAAACTCCAAACGGACCGCGGGGAAACGCGCTGTTCGGATTTGTCGTCGTCGTTCCGATAAGCGTGTTGCAGTCGGAGTTCAGATATCTGAACGTCAGCGGGTTGTGCGGTTTTCCGTTCGGTCCGGTGAAAGCGATGACAGCTTTTGGAAAGCGTCGAATACCCGAATAGTAATTCGATGTGTACCCGGTCGCGGCAAGGAATGTCGCATAACCGCCGGTCGTATAGATCCCGTTGATGGGATCGGTAGGTTCTGCGAGCATGGTATGCCCATACCAGTCGCCCCAGCCTTCGCCCATTCCACGCGACATGTTTGTCGAGAGTCCGCTCGAGTTTCCGTGCAAGCGATTCGATGTTCCGTGCGTCACCTCATGGATGATGATGTCGGCGTCAGCAGTGCCGTCGTAGTCGGGCGTCGGACCGGTCCAAATATACATCTGCATCCGACCACGTCCGCCATCCGCCGGCGTCGAAAAGTTTGCGTTGTTCGTACCCGACGAATCCTGTCCCTCAGAACTCACACGATCGTTACCGAGTCCGCCACGGCCAAAGTTATTGCCCTGGAAGTTTCGTGCGGCTTCTGTAAAGCCTCGTTTGTAGAGCTCGTCGTGGTAACGGTTCATCACGTAGAACATTTGAATGACCGCACCGCGCTGGGCCTGTGCCGTCAACGGGGAGTCGCCCGGTCCGGGATTCCCCGGAGGAGGATTCCACGTCGGAGCCGAGAACACTCTGCTCGGACTTCCGCTCTGGGTAGCGTCAACGCCGTCGAGGAAATCGCGATCGACACCCGCCTGGTTCGAGTTGCCATCCGTGATGTTTGTTCCGTCCGTAACCCAGCCGAGGTTATTAAATGACAGCGTCCCTTCGTTTCCGATCAACGTTATGTCCGTCCTCGAACCGACGGGTGCTTGCTGCCCATTCGGACTGGTCGGTCCGGGCGTGAACGCTGCGGGGCTGTCGGCAACGTCGAGATATGACAACGGATTTCTATAGACGTTGTAGGTCGCCGGTTGAGTCTGATCTTCGGTGATGTTCTTTCTCCAGAGCATCCGTCCGGATTCGGCATCGACGATAACGTAGTAAGCGTTAACGGGTTCCCAAATTAGAACTCGCCACGCCGGGACAGCGACGCCGGGCTCGGTCGGGAAGTACATCTTCTCGGCAGTCGTCGCCCAATCATTCGATTGCGGATTGCGGATTGCGGATTGCGGATTTGCGTCCACGCCAAATACGACTTTAATGTCCGTAGAAGAGCCGCGGTCGATCGTCGTATCTTCGTTACGAAGCTCATGTTCAATATGACTGGCGGCGGCTCGCACCGCGTTTGCGGGATCACCGAATTCTTTTGAAACCGCTGAGTAATCAACACCCGGTGCGAGATTGTTGATGACGCGGATCATGCTTCCGTTCCGATCGAAGCCGGCTTTTACTTCACCGGCAAAAACCGGAACGCCGTTGATCGATTGTTCGAGATGGGTGTAAGAGAGATTTCCGTCAGGGTTGGTGTAGTCGGCGGCGACTTTCAGATTGTCGATCTGTGAATGATCGGTTCCGACAAGGCTCGCATTCTCTTTTAGAAAGTTTCGCAGTCGATCGGGACGATGTCCGTCGCCCGGAGGCGTCAATAGTTGCGCATCGCTTTTCCAGACGTCATGCGAGATGACCTCGGCAGCACCGAGAGTGTCGTTGTACTCGATCCTTACATCCGGATTTCGAGAACGCAGACTGTCTTCGCCCCTTACGATATCTTCGCGAAGACCCGCGACCGAAGACACGTCACGGCCAAGCTTGCCGCGCAACTGCACAAGAGCGTCGGACGACTCTGCAGTTCTATCCGTCCGAATGTCAAAATTGGGAAACCCGCGTTCCGCGGTTTTGGCGTTGTCAGATATTTCCGCTGCGTGATTCCCGGCCGCCGAACTGAATAGTTCGGGGATTATCGAGACGGCGAGTAGAAACACTGCGACAATAGATAGGACGGCCAAGACTCGGACCGTCGCCGTTGGGAAGTTCTTCATTGTGCCTTTCCTCCTGGTATTACTAACTAAGAACACCTGCCTGGGGGAGGCAAGAATCGAATAGGGGCGGTATGCAGAATCAGTACGACCCCGTGGACGTTGAGTCGTTTCTTTGAATTAGTGCGGCTAGTCTAGCACAGGTATTCGATACGCGGAGATCATTTTTGTCTTAACAATCCTTCGATTCGTACCATCTCGTAATTTCGTGACCGGAGCCAAACGATAAGCGTGTCGAGCTTGTCATAGAACTTATCGGTGCGCTTCGGTCCGGCACCGATGTGCGAGAGAAGAATGAAGCCGTTAAGACCGTCAGGAGTGGTCGATTCGTACCGCTTGATCTTCTCAAGAATCGCTTCGCTGCCAAGATAGTTTTTGTCTTCAGGCGTTGTGTAGTCCGCGTTCGAACTCGTGCCCGGCGTAAAGTTGATTAACGTTAGCCCGGCTTCGGCAGTCCAACTCGCGATAGTTGAGTTGTACCACTCGAAGGGCGGAAGAAAGTAAGGCGCATCTCGTTTCGCGACGCCGAAGTTTTCCATCGGGCCGTAGTTCGCGTCGAGGTCGTCGAAGAATTCGTCTTTGCTGACGAGCGTCTTCTCTCGAGCGTTCCAATCGGCGTAGAGAAGATGTTTGTCCGAATGAGCACCCAGATAATGGCCGTCCTTTTTCAAACGTGCGATCGCTTGCTGGAATTGAGGATTGCGATAGAACCGTCCCGTGAAAAAGAATGATGCCTTGACGCCGCGCTTCGCGAGAACGTTTGTGATCGTCTCCGACCCTTCCGCAAATTCGTCGCCTGTGAACACCAGAGCGAGTTGCTTTCGAGTGCGGTCACCGCGCGTTATCGCACCGTGTTCGATCGTCGTGCGGGTAACCGGTCTTGCAACCTGTAACTTCGGGGTACCGCTCCATAAAGCCATGAGCAGAATCGCGTCTGCCGTACCATCCATCGTCGGTTCATTCGTTGCGTAGTCGCCGACGTCATCATGATAGACAACGGCATCGGTCTGAAACTCCGCGAACTCATCCGGTTGGTTGAGACGAATTCCGATCAGACCTTTATAGGTCGAAGCCGCGATCGGACCATCGACTAATCCGCCGCGCACTTGCTTCTTGAGAAGTTGGACCGTTGGAAGATGTGTGTCCTCGGGAAACTCGTGACCGCTCGGTATGCCTTCGAACATCGACGTCCCCCACGGATTTCGTCCGAACAGCCAGTCGCGGTGAGCGATCATTGCATCGTGATATCGCATGTCGCCAGTCATGAGTTCGTAGAGATGAACCTGCGTTATGAATGCGACGACGAGATTGTTGGAACACCAGAGGAATGGAACACCGACGCCGAACGGATTTGTCCTTGCACGTGCGACGACACGTTCGATCCCGCTGCGATAGTAACCGGCGAGCTCCGCCTTGGTACCCTTGTCGACGAGCGGGTAGAGAGCGAAGTGTCCGACGTTTGTGAACGGATACATCTCGTAATGACGCGACATCTGTTCGCCGATGTCAGACGTCTCAAACTCCATCCATGAAGCTGTCGCGGCGATCCTCGCGTAACGTCTAGCGTCATCCAGAAACCGTTTTCGCTTTGTAGCTTTGTACAACTCGGCGGCCGCGTACTCCATGTCGTCGGCCCACGTGTCTTCGTTGTATCGGTAGGGAGCGCCGAACGAGTTGCCCTGCTGAAAACCTTCCTGACGCTTACCCATCGCATACAGAGTCTCCGCAGAGCGAAGACACTTCTCTGCGAAGGCGAGATCCTTCACGCTATTCTTCCAGACACGGTAAGCCATGGCCATCGCGGCCGCGGAACGGCCTGCGATGTTTGCCACACCGGTCGACCGGCTTTTCCACTGACCGAGGCCCTGTGGTTTTCCATCCGCAAAATAAACCGGGCGATAACTGTTCGGTCCCCAACCGTAATCGGCGTTGTCGTTGTCGGGCATCTTGAAACCACGGTGATCGCGGTCATCGGCGACCTGATGAAAGAGCTGGTCTGCCTCGGGATGAAGTTTGTGTATCCAATCGAGTCCCCAATGTGCTTCGTCGAGAATGTCGGGCACACCGTTCGGACGACCTTCGCGACCGAGATCGTCGGCGATGTCAGTAAACTTCGTCGGTTCAAGTTCGTAAGCGAGGATCATTCGTGCGGTCGCGTTGCTCGCCGTGATGAGGTACTTCAGTTGATCACCCGCGTCGTGCCAACCGCCGCTTGCATCGACGAACGTTTCATCAGGAAACGGCGCGTAAAAGGCGCGGCCGTCGCGTTTATGACACACGACATCGAGGAACGGATTGTAGCCGCACCGCTGCTGCCGCATGAAAGAGAGCAGATCTTCTTGGAAGGTTGGATATTGGCCGATCGTGAATTCCGCAGAACGGCCTCCCGAGTATGCAAGGTAATATCGTCCGGGTGTACTGAAGCCGGTGAAGTTGAGCTCCGAATACTGCTGGAACTCTCCACCCCACGACGATGTGGCAGTCGCTTTACTGATCATACCGACGTGCACGGCCTTGTTTGTCGATACGTCTCTAAGTTCGAAGGTAAACGTCGGAGGTGCCCGTGACATGAGAATTGCGACCTTTCGATCGTTCGGTAGATAGCCCGCCTGGTTGATACGAACGTAAGTATCGGCAGCTTGAACAACCGCGGTAGAAGCGACGATCAGTATCGTATTAGAGAGAATTCTGATGAGTGGCATTGGGATCTAGATTGAATCGCGATGCAGCGCGGTCGCTGCGATCTTCCCGGTTCGGGCAACGAATGAGTCGAATCGTGCGAACCTTTCGTCGCTCGTCAAGCCCTTCGCGTATCTCGCATAGATCTGTTGTGCGATGACCGCGATCTTAAACGTACCGAAAACATAATAGAAGAGCATGTCCGGAAGATCGCGTCCCGTTGCGGACACGTACATGTCGACCAACTCACGGCGCGAAACATTCTCCATCAGGACACGCGGATTGAAAGGCATACTCAACATTTCAGGACCGGCATCGCGTGACATCCAGTAGCCGAGGGTTGTTCCAAGATCCATGAGCGGATCGCCGATCGTGACCATTTCCCAGTCGAGAACCCCGACGATCTTCGTAAGGTCTTCAGAGTCGAGCATGATGTTGTCGAACTTGTAATCGTTGTGCACGAGCGACGCACCCGATTCAGCGGGGATGTTGTCGTTGAGCCACTCGATCACTTGTTCCAGCTCCGTCCAATCGTGTGTCTTCGCCGCGACGTAGCGCTTCGTCCAACCTTCGACTTGACGCCGGCAGTATCCATCCGGTTTTCCAAGACCATCGAGTCCGGCGGCGCGATAGTCGAGTGAGTGAAGACTCGCGAGATTTTCCATGAACGACCCGCACACCGCGCGTTGCAGTTCCGCTGAACCCTCCAACATCTCGGGCGATCGTCCTCTAATGATCAAACCATGTCGCCGCTCCATGAGATAAAACTCGGATCCAATAACGGATTCGTCGTCGCAAAAGAGTAGCGGCTTTGGAGCCGGCGGATAAACTGCCGCCAGTTTCGACAGCACCTCAAACTCGCGACGCATATCGTGAGCAGTCTTTACTACGTTGCCGAACGGCGGCCGACGCAGCACGTACTCGTCGCCGTTCGTTTTTATCAGATAGGTGAGATTCGAAGAGCCGGCAGGGAACTGGGTTATCTCAATGTGATCGGCAACACCGGTCGCAGCAAGAAAGGCGGATAACCTACTTGTCTCGAGCTCTTCACCTCTCCTGACGGGTTGGGTTTCGGGAATGATCGTCACCGCTGTTTGTGTGCTATCTTACTGGCAATTTTATGGACTTCGATTATTCGGCAAAAAGCCTCGAACTGCAAAAGCGCCTTCGTGAGTTCTTCGACGAGCATATTTATCCAAACGAACTCGCCTACGCCGATGAGGTTAACTCGGGCGACCGATGGCAGCCGTCGACGCTGATCGAAGAGTTGAAGTCACGTGCGAAGACGGCGGGTTTGTGGAATCTGTTTCTCCCCGGCGTGTCGGGACTGTCTAACGTTGACTACGCTCCGCTTGCCGAGATCATGGGACGCGTCACGTGGGCGGCGGAGGTGTTCAACTGTTCCGCTCCCGATACGGGAAACATGGAGGTACTTCATCTCTACGGGACGGACGCTCAAAAGGAACGTTGGCTCGAACCTCTCCTCGACGGCGAGATCCGATCGTGTTTCTCGATGACGGAACCGGACGTCGCATCTTCGGACGCGACGAATATTCGCTCGTCCATTGTTAGCGACGGCGACGACTATATCTTGAACGGCCGTAAATGGTGGTCGACCGGTGCGGGTGATGCTCGATGCAAAGTCGCGATCTTCATGGGCAAAACAGACCCTGGTGCGCCGCGTCATTTGCAGCAGTCGATGATACTCGTGCCGATGGATTCGCCCGGCGTAAAGATTGAACGTCTTCTCAACGTGTTCGGATATGACGATGCGCCAAACGGTCACGCGGAGATCACGTTTACGGATGTGCGTGTCCCGAAAGAGAATTTGTTGTTGGGAGAAGGCCGAGGTTTTGAGATCGCGCAGGGAAGGCTAGGGCCGGGGCGCGTTCACCACTGCATGCGTTTGATCGGCGTTGCGGAGCGTTCTTTGGAATTGATGTGCAGACGAGCAAAGGATCGCGTTGCGTTCGGTAAGCCAATTTCGGAACAGGGCGTTGTGCGTCAGTGGATCGCTGAATCGCGACTTGCCATCGATCAAGCGCGGCTACTTGTTCTAAAGACCGCTTGGATGATGGACACCGAAGGGAGCAAGAACGCACGCAAAGAGATCGCGATGATCAAGGCTGTCGCACCTCGTATGGCGCTGGATGTCATCGACAAAGCTATTCAGGCCCACGGCGGCGGCGGTGTGTCGCAAGATCACCCGCTCGCGCAGTTTTGGATCTACGCTCGATCATTGCGTCTTGCCGACGGACCTGACGAAGTGCATTTGGAGTCGGTCGCGAAACTGGAAATCGCTTAGCATTCAGGGTGAAAAAACACACCGGTCAATCTGACAAGTTTCAATTCAATCTGCGTTTAACTCTGTAAAAAACTGTTGACAGCCTGCCAACATTTCCTGTAGTTTAGTTCCTGCGGTGCTCAAACACCGCATCCCTTCGCCACCCGATGCGAAATAGTTTTCTGAATAACAACTCAACCCGCTGCTTGTAAAAGCCACGCGAAATTCCGGATGGAAGCCGGTGCCAGGCGTTCACTCAGTCGTCCTGTCAAATAAAAAGTCCCGTCGATAGCGCAGATACAGAAGGTGGCAAAACTTCTCTTCTCTAGCCGACGCACCGCTTCCGATCCTTTCTTCAGATAACTCGCCAACACCAAACGCCCCACGACAAAGAAACTAAGGAGCACAAAAAAATGCTGTTCGGTAAAAAGCAAAGCGTAGCCGGTCTGGATATCGGTTCCAGTTCGATCAAGATGGTCGAGCTCGACGGCAAAGCGAATAACCTCAACCTGGTTAGTCTCGGGTTCGAAAATCTTCCGGACGATTCGATCATCGACGGACAGATCATGGAGCTCAACGTCGTCTCCGACTGCATCCAGAACGTGTGCAGCAATCATCAGGTGAAAGCCGACCACGTCGTCACCGGCGTAAGCGGACACTCGGTGATCATCAAGAACATCGTGCTTCCTCCGATGAGCAGCGAAGAACTTGAAGAGTCGATCGACTGGCATGCCGAAGAGCACATTCCTTACGATCTCGCCGATGTGAGTCTCGACTATCAGATCACCGGCAGCACCTCCGACCAGACACAAGTTCTTATCGCCGCGTGCAAACGCGAGCGCATCGACAATATTCGCCAGGCGATCCAACTCGCCGGCAAACAACCGGTCGCCATCGATGTCGACACATTCGCTCTTCAGAATTGTTACGAAGTGAACTATCAGCCGGCGGAGTCGGATGTGGTCACGCTTCTTAATATCGGAGCGTCGACGATGAACGTGAACATCGTGAAGGGAACACGTTCGCTCTTCACACGCGACATCACGGTTGGCGGCAGCCAGTTCACAGACGTTCTCCAGCGTAACCTCGGTCTCAGCTTCCAGCAGGCCGAAGCGGTCAAACGCGGAGTCAGCAACGCGGTCGAAGGTGTCGAAGACAAATCGATCGAGCCGTTGATGAACAACGTTACAGAAATCGTCGCGATGGAGATCCAGAAGACATTCGACTTCTATCGCGCCACGACCGAAGACAATCACACGGTCGTTCAGAAGATCCTCATCTCGGGTGGCGGATCGAAGCTTAAGGGCCTCGCACAAGAGCTTTCACGCCGGCTCGAACTCCCGGTCGAAGTGATGAATCCGTTTAGGAACATCAAAGTTGACTCGCGTAAGTTCGACGCCGAATACCTGAGTGAAGTAATGCCCGAAATGGCCGTCGCAGTTGGTTTGGCCGTAAGAGGAGTTTAAACACAATGATTAAGATCAACCTACTTAATTCAGTAACGGAACGACAGGGCAGTACTGTCATGGCGGTCGACCGCAAGGTCGGCAGCCCGGGCTCACGCCTGCTTCTCTTAACGCTTGCCGTCGGATTCCTGCTTGCAGCAGTGATCGGCTGGGATGTCATTAGTTCGCAGATGGCGATGGCCGACGCGGAACGCCGCTTCGAGGAACAGAAACAGATCGAGAAAGAGCTCGAGAGCGTAATCAAGGAACAGAAAGAACTCGAAGACAAGATCGCGGCAATCGACAAACGAATCAACGCGATCAAGAAACTTCGCGACGAACAGAAAGGCCCGAGTGCTGTACTTGAAGCAATGCGTGAGCGACTCGGAATGGTTCCCGGGATCTATCTTCAGAGCATCAAGCAGAAAGGTGAATTGCTCGAGATCAAAGGAAACTCGCCCGACGAATCACAGGTCACACAGTTTGGACGCAGCCTGGAATTCTCGAACGGTCTCTTCTCGAACTTGAACATCGAGACCAAACGTGAGGAAGTCGCGAACCAGATGATGGCCGCCCAGGCCGGAGCCAAGGATGTGCCGAAAGAAGCGACGAAGGTCAACATCGTGAGCTTCAACATCAAGGCCCAGTACACGCCATCGAAGGCAAGCTCTGTAAACCAGGCTGTCCCCACCAACGCCTCGGCGCCCGCACCCGCACCGGCA
This sequence comes from Pyrinomonadaceae bacterium, assembly GCA_035274235.1. Lineage (GTDB taxonomy): Bacteria > Acidobacteriota > Blastocatellia > Pyrinomonadales > Pyrinomonadaceae > OLB17. The sequence continues at coordinate 15,780 of DATEOJ010000298.1, read as the reverse complement.
CAAGGTAAGCCTCCCGTCCAGGCCGCAAAGAATTAGTCCCGCTGGCATGTCAGCGATCTCAAGATAAGAAGGACACTACAATGCTAGACAAAATCAAAAACCTGCAATGGCACTTCCAACTTCTGCTTCTGGTTGGTATCGCATCGCTCGTGTACGCCTCAGTTTGGTACTTCGTAACGAGCCCGACGCGTGAACTGGTCAGACAGAAGAACGACGAAATCGCGGCGCTTCAGGCGAAGAACGAAGCGGCTCGAGTCGCGACCCAACGTATAAACGAGTTCCGCGCACTGTATGCCAGCAAAGCGGTCGAATACGAAGAACTGAAGGTGTTGCTCCCCGAACAGAGAGAGATCACCAACGTGCTTCAGGGTCTGCAGGACAACGCACGTGATTCGAAGATGATCGTCATGCGGTTTAGTCCGCGCGATGATTCGCAGCAGGACGTCATCATGGCCAAGCCGGTCGAGATCGAAGTCGACAGTAACTTTACGAACCTCCGGGCTTTCTTCGACAAGATGGCGAAGCTTCCCCGAATCGTTTCGATCTCCGACTTCGAAGTTAACCAACTCGACAAGCAATCGGCTATGAAGACGCTGCACGCGCAGTTCCTGCTGACCGCTTACTACGCCGATCCCGAGACGATGAATAAGCCCGCAGCTCCGGCCAAAGGCGCTAAGGGAGCGAAAGCAGGTGCAGCGAAACCTGCGGCAGCAGCTCAGCCGGCGGCGGCAGCGAAATAATCGGCCAACCCAATTAGATAAGAGTTCTGAGAGAGAAAAGCCATGACTAACAAAGCAAACATCCTACGCTTCCTGGGCATCAGTCTCGCCATCACGGGATTCGTCCTCATCGCCGGAAGCTTCACCGAAGTGACGGCGCAAAGCGGCCGCGATCCGTTCTCGAAGCCAGGTTGGGCACGCAAGCCCGAAGAACCCGCGAAGGGCGGAAAGAAACCTCAGGGTCCTCCGGTTAACCTCGGAGCCCCCGCGATCGAGCAGCGTATTGAATACTACAAGCGCGTTCGCGAATCGGCAGCCGCCAACGGTCAGCCGATACCGAAGGTAACGTCGGTCCTCACGCTGGGCGAAATGTCGGTGACCGGTATTTTCCGTACGCCGCGTGGTTACGCTGCGATGGTCGAAGCGGTACCCCTTCAGCTCTCTTACACTATCTATCCGGGTGACAAGTTTTTCGACGGTCAGCTCGTGGCGGTTGAGGAGAACCGACTGGTTTTCCGCAAGGTCTCGAAGATGACCAACGGGAAGTTCGTCTCGACGGTCGAGAACAAGCCTCTCAGGAAATACTCCGATCGCGAGCAGATCCAAGGCACGGCCCCGACCCAGACTGACAATCGAGCCTCAACTGAGACGAGCGCACCTGCACCGCAGGCATCGCAAGTACTCGGAGCAAAGCCGGCGGCTCAGCCCATCGTGTCGCCGCTGGAAGAAATGAATCGCCAGGTCCCGTCCGACGCGGACAAGGACAAGAAGAAAGAAGTAAAGAAGACGGTCAAGGTCGCGAAGAGCAAATAGCTCTTCGTACTCGGCCAACCTGCCTAGAAAGCTTCCAAGACTCCTACCCCCTTAACTGCATTTTCGATCCCGCAAGGGAATAAAGACTGTAACGGAGGAAACATGAATTCTCTTCAATTAACGAGCGGTCACCTACGCAAGACCTTGATCGCTTTACTCATCACTGCATTGCTTGCCATTAGTGCAGCGGCTCAACGAGTTGATCCGCAGCGACAAGGCACGCTGTACGGCGATGCCGGATTTCGCGGCGAGCCCATCAATCTTAACGTCGTGAATGCCGACATCCGCGACATTCTCAACTACGTCACCGAGCAGTACGGCATCAACTTTGTCATCGACAAGTCGGTCAAGTCGGTTCCGGTTACGGTGAACGTAAGTGAAGTTCCCTGGAACGTCGCCCTCGATTCGATCCTCCGCTCACAGGAGTTGGGTATCCAAGTCAACGGAACGATCCTCCGCGTAGCAGACGCTAAGACCCTTGCTACAGAAGGCGAACTCTATAGAGCACAGGCTGACTTCGCTCTCGACAATTCGCCTCTTTACACCGAGTTCATCCGACTCAACTACGCCCGTGCAGCCGGTGCGATCGGTCGTGGCAGTTCCACGAGCGGTACGACGACTGTCGGTGGCGGCGGTTCGAGCGGCGGCGGAGGCAGCAGTGGCTCCTCGGCTGGAACAAGTGCCGCAGGTGAAGGTCTTCTTCCGATCGTTAAGCGTCGCCTTTCGCGTCGTGGTTCGATCGAAGTCGACGGCCGCAGCAACTCGCTTATCATTACTGACGTTCGCCAGAACATCGACGCTATCCGTCAGCTCGTGGCGATCCTTGACCAGCCGGAACCGCAGGTTGAGATCGAATCGCGAATCGTTGTCGCGACGCGAAACTTCAGCCGTGACATCGGTGTTCAGATCAACGGTCTCGTCGTCGGTCGCAACGGCCAGGGCGGATACGGCGGTACGCTTCCTAACGGAGCCGCTGTTACCGGAGTGCCGCAGCCCGATGGCAGTCTGTTCTCGAGCATCCCGAACACAGTTCTCGGTCTGACGACCGGAATCTTTGGAACCGCTACGATCAATGCTCTGATCACCGCCGGTGAGAAGAAAGGCCAGGCTAAGATCATTGCTACGCCCCGCGTGACAACGCTCAACAATCGCCGAGCTAAGATCGAAAGCAAAACGCAGATCCCGATCTCGACGATCCAGCCGGGCGAAGCAGGTGGTGATCCGGTCATCACGACGACCTATGTCGACGTTCCGCTTAAACTCGAGATCACACCGCAGATCACCGATGTCGGTACTGTCGTCCTCGACGTGCTCGCGGAAAACGCTTCGGCGGCCGCATCAGTCGGTGGAGCAACCCCGACGATCAACACTCAGATCATGGAGACGCAGGTCACCGTTCCCGATGGTGGAACCACGGTTGTCGGTGGAGTCCTCTTCGACGACGAGCGTGAGAGCACGGATCGCACACCGGGTCTGTCGCGTCTGCCGCTCATCGGCAACCTCTTCAAGCGAAAGGGTGTCGAGCGTAACACGAACGAGATCCTGTTCTTCATCACTCCGCGTATTGCACGTCCTGACTGGGGAACGGTTGCCGGTTCGTCCGGAACGCGTCCGTCAGCCACGATCATGCAGCCGGTGCCGATGGGCAATCCGGAGTCGAACTCGGATGTGATGCCTGTTGAAGTGAACCACGGTGGCAACTCCATTTCAGGAGCCCCTGCCCAGCAGCTTCAGCCGGTGACGAATGCACCGCAGAAGCCATAGCCCCTCGTCTTAACGAGGACATTAACCTCCGGTACAGAAAACCCGTCAGAAGCCGAACAGGCTTCTGACGGGCTTTTATTTTTTCTTACTCGTTATTGAGCGATATATCCCGAAGGAACCGGCACGTCACCGGCCACACCGAAGTTCACGATACCAACGACCAAATCGCTGCTGCGACTCAAATACCAGGTGCCGTTGCGGTAGACCGCGACGTCGGTCTTTCCGTCACCATCATAATCGGCGGGGGCGGGTTTATCCGTCGGGATTCCGAACTGCTGTGCGGCGAACCCAAGTGACGATCGATTCAGGTACCAAACCGTATTACCCGGTCGGTAGACCGCAGCGTCGGTCTTTCCGTCGCTGTCATAGTCGCCCTGGACGGGTAGGTCGCCATTTAGCCCAAAGGCAAAAATGCTGTAGCCGAAATCAGTGCTTCGCCAGATATACCAAACGCCTGTCGATGGCCGCCATACCGCGACATCGGTCTTTGCATCGCCGTCGAAATCGCCCTGTGTTGCCTTATCGGTCGCGATGCCGAACTGGCGTATGTCGTAGGATCCGTTTGAGCTTCGAAGGATATACCAAACGCCGGTCGACGGACGCCAGACCGCGAGATCGTTCTTTAGATCGCCATCGTAATCGCCGGGAACAGGAATGTCTCCGTTTACTCCCCACTGAACTATCAGATTTCCGCCGGTACTTTTTTCAACGTACCAGACGCCGGTAGATGGTCGCCAAAGCGCGCGGTCGGTCTTTCCGTCGCCGTCATAATCTCCCGCGACCACCTTGTCTTCCGCCACGCCCCAGCGTACCGCTTGGTAACTGCCGTTTATGGTATTGAGTGAGTACCACACTCCCGTTGAGGGACGGTAAACCGCAATATCGCTCTTAAGGTCCGCGTCAAAGTTTGAGATCGCACTTCCTGAGAGAGTCGCCGCGGTGGTGGTGTAGATGTAATCGCCACCCGGACCGCCGTCGCTGTTTGCTCCGTTGCCGCCGGCATAGAAACTGACCTTACCGGCACGGATCGCGGGTGCATTCCAGGTAAACGTCCAGGACTTGCTGCCGAACTGCGTCGGGATAACTCCGTCGAGCGTGTGCTCGATATAGCTCCGCTGGAGAAGCTCCTGACCGACCAGCCCGTTGACTACTTGAAGCTGCACAGGGTTCTGAGTCGGCAGTGTGTAGGTGCCGATCTTGTTCCCGGTGCTGTCGATCGCAGTCATCTGAAAACCGTATGCAACACCGGTTGATTCGGTAACGGTGACGGTGACGGGGATCTGCTGGTTCGGAAGGTAATTTGCCGGAACGCCAGAGATGGCGATGCCGCCGGTTCCCGTGTTGACAGCGAAGTCAGAGTGACAAGCCGTGCAGTTGCTCTCCTGAGGAGCGTTCGTGAAGGAGGGCGACGGTCCGGTTACCGATGCCCGCACGCGTGTGTTCGACGGCGCGAAGTCGACGACTGACAGTGCAGCGATCAGGGCGACAAGGACAATAACAAGGAGCTTGACCGACTTAAGTGCGAGTGATCTTTTTCTCATAAATCCATTGAGTTGGTTTGAAGAGGATTCAATTCGGTTCAAACCATTTGACGATAGATTCACTAGAAAAGTCCAACAATGTAAGTACGGTTGTTCCTAAACGCAGGCAACAAAAAAGCCGCCCACGAAGGGCGGCTTCGAAGAATGGGAACGGCAACGAGTTGTCACCGTTCCGCGTGATTATTCACTACGGGATGTAGGCCTTCGCGATCGGCTTGTCAGTTCCAAGACCGAACGTCTGGACAAGAACGCCAGCCGTCGAACGAAGGACCCACCACTGACCATTTCGGTAAATAGCAGGATCGTCGCTGCCGTCACCGTCATAGTCACCTGGTACCGGGATGTCACCCGCGGCTCCCCAGTTGACGAAGACCATCGCTCCACCACCGCTCGGCTGATATATCCACTGACCGGTTGCCGGACGGAAGACAGCGACATCGGTCTTGTTGTCGTTGTTGTAATCCGCCGGGACTAGGATATCGCCGGCGACGCCAAACGGTATGACCACGTCTGAGCTGCCCGTGTCTATCCAGAACGAATGCGACGACGAGCGATAGACTGCGCGGTCAGTCGCGCCATCACCCACGAAGTCGCCAGCGACCGGAACGTCTCCCGGAATACCGTACTGCTTAACCGTCGAGCCACCGCTGCTCTTCAGGATGTAGTACGTGCTGTTCGACGGACGGTAGATAGTGACATCGGTCTTACCATCGTTGTCGTAATCGCCGATCGTCGGCAGATCACCTGTCACACCCCACGACACACCAGTGACGGTGAAGCCGTTGCTGTTGAGTATGAAGTAGTCAGCCTGCGACGAATCCGCAGTCGGACGGAAGACTGCGAAGTCGGTCTTACCGTCGCTGTCGTAGTCGCCCGGAACTAGCGTATCTGTCGAAATACCCCAACCGACAACACCGAAGCCGGCCGTCGACTGGTTCAAGTACCAGTTTCCTTCTGACGGACGGAACACGGATAGATCCGATTTTCCGTCGCCATCGAAGTCAGCACGTGAACGGACCGATGTTCCGATCGAGCAAACGTAGTCGTTCGCTTCGAACGTTAACTTCCAGCCGGTTATGGTCGCGAAGTCACCGCTTACATCGTCTGTACCGTAAAGCGACCACGTTCCATTCAAACCCGTACCTGCCGTTCCGAAGACGGAAGCAAAGGTCGCGCTTCCAACCGGGCCCGGTGAATTGTACGGACCTGCCGGAGCAGGAGCGGCCCACGTGTCGCCCGACGTATGATCGGTCGGCTTCCAGCTACCGTTCAGGTTATTGCTGCCGGTCGCGGGAATGATCGCTGCCCCCGCGTCTTCAAAGACAACGTTGGCATTGGTCTGCGTGGTAAACGAACTCAGAGCATCGGACATGACGATGAACTTCTGACCGCCCGGACCGACAAGCAGCCAGTCCATGTCACCCGGGTAAGTGGTGTTCAGGTTGGTCAGTTCGAGCTTGATGGTTTTATTACCGGTCAAACCCGAAACGTTCAATGTGGTCGGATATACATCAGCGACGGCCGGGCCCGTACCAGTTCCAGGTATTCTGACTGCCGTAGAGCTGGTGAAGGTCACCGGTGCACCGCCCACTGGTGCGCCAAGGCGGAACGTGAACTGTCGCGGATTCAAAGCACCAAGATCGCTTGTTCCAGTGATCGTGATGGTGTGATCGGCTCCGCAGGTCGCTCCACCGGGAATGGTATACGGGATCTGGTGAGAGACGGTCTGACCATCGGCAATATTGCCATAGGCTACCGTTCCACCGCCGGTAACGGAGGCACTCACGTTGTTGATCGTACCGCCGCCCGAGTTATTGGTTACCGGAACGGTGACAAGAATACTCTCGCCGGGTTCCGGGAAACCATCGTTGTCACCGGTCGAATCGCTCACACTGATCGGATCCGCAATTATCGCGTTCGGAACGTCAAACGCTTCAGTGACGGCCGTATTGTTCGAGCCGCTTCCTGCGTTCTGTACGCTTGCGCTGAAGCCCATTCCGCGAACACGGAAACCTTCGCGGACATCGAGGACGTCAGCGGATGCTTCCGGCTGGATCGGCAAAGAACCTGCAGCAGCTATGATCGCGTCACGTTCTTGAAGGAACGTCGGACCGACCGGAGCCAACTTCATACCATCGGTAACCACCTGCAGAGCTCTGGTTGTACCGGCCGCGAAGCCAAGGCGTCCAACCATTCGGTTCCTGACTTCCCAAAGAGCGGAAGACCAGACCTCGCCGGCGTTGTGGACCTGGTCGCAAGCCTGAGAACCCGAAGAGGTCGAAATTACCGGGTTACGTGGGAACGCGCTGCTGACCGCCGAGGCGGTTGTACCAAGCGTTGAGTCGCAGTTGCCGTTCAGGTGCTTGAACGTGAACGGATTGTGCGGACAGGGTTGATCATTACAACCGGGGCGAGCAGGCCCGCCTGTGAACGAGATCGGAGCACGTGGAAAGCGCCGGATACCGTAGTAGTAACTGGCCTGCATTCCGCCTAGTAAATAGGTCGCGTAACCACCGGTCGTATAGACGCCGTTGATCGGATCGGACGGTTCCGCAAGCATCGCGTAACCATAGAAGTCACCCCAACCTTCACCCATACCTCGCGACATGTTTGTCGAGAGACCCGAAGAGTTTCCGTGGAGGCGGTTCGACGTACCGTGCGTAACTTCGTGGATGATGACCTCGGCGTCGGTCGTGCCATCGTAATCTGGCGTCGGACCGGTCCAAAGATACATCTGCATACGTCCACGGGTTCCGTCGGCAACGATCGAGAAGTTCGCATTGTTGGTACCGGACGAATCCTGGCCCTCGGCTGAGATTCGGTCATTTTCGGCACCACCTCTACCAAAGTTGCTTGCCTGGAAGTTGCGAGCCTGTTCCGTAAAACCAAGACGATAGAGCTCGTCGTGATAACGGTTCATGACGTAGAACATTTGGACGACCGCACCGCGTTGGGCCTGAGCTGTCAGAGGCTCGTCGCCAGGAGTCGGGTTTCCGGGAGGCGGGTTCCAAGTCGAGTCAAACACTCGATTCGGAGCTCCGGTTTGCGTTGCATCGACTCCGTTAGTTCCGTCGCGGTCAATACCCGCTTCAAGAGCGTTACCGTCCGAGACGTTCGCACCGTCCGTGATCCATCCGTTGTTGTTGAAAGTGTAGGGTGCTTCGTTACCGATCAACGTATGGTTCGACCGTGTCATAAGCGTACCCACGGTGTTTGTTGTCGGATCGAGCGGGCCCGGTGATAGCGGAGCCGGGTTATCGGCCGCGCCGATAAACGCGTTTGTGTTTCGATAGACCTGGTACGTGGCACTCTGTGTCTGATCTTCAGTTACGTTCTTGCGCCAGAGCATCGTGCCCGTGCCGGCATCGACAATGACGTAGAAAGCATTGACCGGACGCCAAATCAAAACGCGCCACGCGGGAACGGCGACGCCGGGCTCGGTCGGGAAGTAGATCTTCTCGGCCTGAGTTGCCCAGTCACCATGTCCAAAGATCGTCTTGAGATTGTTCGACGCACGTTCATTCACCGCCAGATCGGTTTCGGTCGGCGGGACGTTGATGTATCGATACGCAGACTTGACCGCGTCCGTAGGATTACGGAAGTCCGAGTTCAGGGAGTCGTAACTGAGACCGGCCGCGAGGTTATTGATAACGCGAATGATCTGGCCGCTTTTTGTAAAGCCGGCTTTTACCTCACCGCGGAAAACCGGAATGTCGTTGATGAACTGTTCGAGATGTGCAAACGACATGTTTCCGTTCGGATTGGTGTAATCGGCGGTCACTCGAAGTTCGCTCGCCTGAGAGTCGTTGACACCGATCAACTCGTTGTTCTCACGAACAAAGTTGCGAAGGATCTCGGACCTCTTCATTGTCGACGTTGGCGAGAGAAACTCGATCCGGCTCTTCCAAACGTCGGGCGTGATCACCTCCGGTGTCCGAATATCAGAGTTATATTCGAACTTAACCGTGGGAATCCTTGACCGAAGAGCATTCTCGCCTCGCACGAATGAATCTCGCACATCTGCGACGGCCGAGGCGTCCTTCGAAACCGATTGGCGAGCAGAGGACATGAAGTCCTCGATCTCCTGGCCCTTTTCGGTACGAATATCGTAGTTAGGCAACGAAGAATCTTCGCTCACTGTCCTCGTGAAGAGGCCCTTACCCGCGACGACAACTCCAGAGCCGAATTGTGTCGGGACAAGGATGAGCGCAGTCACCATGCCCAAGACAAACAAGGTAAATAGAAGGCCGATTTTGGCCTCCTTGCTTGAACTGTTCTGCATTTACAAGCCCTCCTAATAGCTTAGAACGAAAGATGGCGCTGCCTTGAGGGGGCAGCAACGTTGATTACCTTAAAGAAATAAGGACGCTAGTTTAGGAAACGAAACGTATATAAAGGACGAGTAACCGAGTGAACTTTGCCACCAGTGACCGGGCGACAGGCTATGAAATCTTAGGTTTTTAGCAACCCCAAATAAAGAAAGGCTTTGAACTTCGAAAACCTTCCGGTATGAAAAAATTAGATAGATTATTAACAGAAACGGTTTGGTTGTCAACGTGACAAAAACGCCGTTGAAACCTCCAAAAAAAAGGCGGCGGGTGCCCTGTTGAGGGGAACCCGCCGCCTTTGTTAAAGCCACCGACCGGCATCTGTCTGACGCCGGTTTGATGGAGTGCTGTTACTGGATGTACGTATTCGGGATCGCCTTGTCACTCGCAAGACCGAACGCCGTTACTAATGTACCGGCCGTCGAACGGTTGATCCACCAAGTACCGTTTCGGTAAATGGCGAAGTCATCGCGTCCGTCGCCGTCATAGTCGCCGGGTACCGGAACGTCGCCCGCGGCTCCCCAGCTCGCGAAAACCGGAGCTCCACCGGTACTCGGCAGATACGCCCACTGACCAGTTGACGGACGGAAGACAGCAATGTCGGTCTTGTCGTCATTGTCGTAATCAGCCGGGACCGGGATATCGCCTGTCGTACCGAAGGGGATGACGGTGTCTCCGCTGCCGTTTAATATCCAGTAGCTATTCGTCGACGGACGGAAGATGGCGATATCGGTCGCGCTATCACCAACGAAGTCGCCAGCTATCGGAACATCATCCGCAACGCCGTACTGCTTAACCGTCGAGCCACCGCTGCTCTTCAGGATGTAGTACGTGTTATTGCCCGGACGGTAAACAGTGACATCCGTTTTGCCGTCATTGTCGTAATCGCCGATCACCGGTTTGTCGAGAGCTACACCCCACGAAACGCCAGTAACCGTGAATCCGTTGCTGTTGAGGATGTAATAGTCGGGAACTGCCGGGTCCGCATTCGGACGGAAGACAGCGAAATCGGTTTTTCCATCGCTATCGTAATCGCCCGGAACAGGTGTGTCTCCCGAGAGACCCCAGTTAACAACACCCAAGCCCGCCGTTGTCTGGTTCAAGTACCAATTTCCATTGGACGGACGGAACACGGAGATGTCCGTCTTACCGTCGCCGTCGAAGTCGGCCCTTGATTTAACAGCGACCGGAGCTGCGGTACAGGCGTAGTTACCCACGACCTTGATGTCGTCGACGTACCATCCCGGATTCGGTCCCTGGCCGGACGTATTGTCATCGGCACCGAATCGGAATCGCAGTTGCACGTTCTGACCTGCCGCTGATGCAGGCAGGCGAACCACCGACGTGATGTAGCCGTTCGAATTCCCGCTCCATGCCGGCCGGTTTGCTAGCGGATTGTTCGCACCAGCGCCTAGCGTTCCGTTGTATCCGTTTTGGATAAACGTACCGCCTGCCGTGATCACATCCTGGAACGCAGCACCGTTGATACTTATCTCGAGCACGCCGCCGTCCCATCCACCTTCGGTGTCATAGCGGTTTCGAAATTCAACCGCGGCACCTGCTGCAGTGATCGCGAAGTTCGGCGAGGTGAGATTTGTTCCGCCGCCTACAGTAAGAGGGTCAAGTGCGAACGCCGCGTTCGGAGCCGAGTTGGCATTGTTCGTCGTTGTAACGAAATTGATCCCACTTTGAACCGTAGCCGCCGTCCATCCTGCGGGGAACGCCGGTGCGGTAACGCCATCAAAGTTCTCCGTCGCGGTCGTGATCGGCTGTCCGAGTACAAAGGTGCGTTGGAAGCTCGTCGCACCAAGACTGCTGTTCACGTTGATCGTGATCGTCACAACGCTTCCGCAAGGTGCACCTGCCGAAACCGTGTAACTCATGGCCTGGGACACCGTCGAGCCCGTATTGATGGTTCCGTAGTTCGCTGATCCACCACCGACGATCTGTGCCGTAACATTGGTCGCCGCGCCTCCCGTCGAATTGGTCAGCGGAACCGTGATAGAAAGAGCTTCACCGGGTTCCGGATAACCGTCGTTGTCACCGGCGGCATCACTGATCGTAATACCCGGAGTCTGAAATAGGTTCGGCAAATCGAATCCGTCGGTCACTACCGCGGTGTTTCCACCGGTCCCGGCGGTAACGATCGTAGCCGAGAAACCCATTCCGCGAGCAGCAAAGCCTTCCCACACATCAGCGACATCAACACCGGCTTCCGGGGCAAGGGAACTCGCCGCTGCTGCGGCAAGAATCGCGTCACGCTCCTGCAGGAACGTTGGGCCAAGTGGTGCCAGCTTCATTCCGTCCATGACGAGCTGAAGCGCCTTGCGGTTACCAACCGCCCATCCAAGTCTCGTCACGAATTTCGCGCGAACTTCCCAGAGGGTTGAGCTCCAGATCTCACCAAGGTTATGAACCTGGTCGCAAGTCGCAGAACCGAACGGTCCGCGAGCGAATGCGAAGTTCGTGTTGTTAGTCCTCGTGCCGCAGTTAGAGTTCGCATACGAAAAGGTGAACGCATTGTGCGGTTTGTTGTTGGCTCCGCCCGTAGCTGCAATGACAGCTTTCGGGTAACGGCGAATACCGTAGTAGTAGTTGTTAACGAAACCGGCCGCGCCGAGATAGGTATCGTAGCTACCCGTCGTGTAAATGCCATCGATCGGATCGGTCGGCTCGGAAAGCATTGCGTGACCGTAGAAGTCGCCCCAGCCTTCGCCCATACCCCGGGCCATGTTTGTCGAAAGACCGGACGAGTTGCCGTGCAAGCGGTTCGATAAACCGTGAGTGTATTCGTGGATGATAACGTCCGCGTCGAGCGATCCGTCGAAGTCGGGCGTCGGACCGGTCCAGAGATACATCTGCATCGTCGGACGCGTGCCGTCGGCGGGCGTCGTGAAGTTCGCGTTGTTGGTGCCGGAGCAATCCTGCGCCTGCGCCGATACACGGTCGTTGCCGTTGCCCTGACCGGTAAAGTTTGTGTTTTGGAAGTTGCGAGCCGCTTCGGTAAAACCAAGCGTGTAGAGCTCATCGTGATAGCGGTTCGAAATATAGAATAACGAAGTTGTGATCGCCTTCTGGAAATCGGTCGGCAGATCCGTATTGGTCGATGCTAAGCAACCGGTCGGAGTCTGTCCTGCCGGAAGCGGTGCGTCGCCCGTATTCGTATTCGGGTTGCCCGGCGTGAGAGCGAAGTTAAACACACGGTTCGGGCTGCCGACAGCGTGTCCGTCCGGATCGACATCCGCGGGGTTCGCCGGGCTGCCCGAGTTGGGAAGCTTGCGGTCCAAACCGGCGTGAACGTTGTTTCCGATGGTCGAGTTGTCGCCGTCGGTGATCCAGCCAAGCTGGTTGAACGTATAGGGAGCTTCGTTACCGATGAGCGTGATCGCCGTGCGACTGAGGGCTCCACCCTGCGTGCCGTTCGGGGAGCTCGGTCCCGGCGTCATCGGAAACGGGTTGTCGGCGACGTTGATCATCGCGTTCGGGTTGATGTAAACGTTGTAGGTCGCCGACTGCGTTTGGTCTTCCGTCAGGTTCTTGCGCCAGAGCATCGTGCCTGTGCCGGCATCGACGATGATGTAATACGCACTGACCGGCTGCCAGATCAAAACTCTCCACGCCGGAATCGCAACACCGGGCTCGGTCGGAAAGTACATTTTTTCCGCTGTCGTCGCCGAGTCGCCGGTTCCAAAAACTGTTTTGAGGTCGGTGGATGCGGCCGCGTTCGCGATCGTCTCCTTCGCCTGCATCTCGTGATTGATATTTCTTGCCGCAGCAACGACCGCCGAAGCGGGATCGCCAAATTCTGTTGAGAGCGAACCGTAGTCCAGACCCGGAGCAAGGTTGTTTATGACGCGGATCATCTCACCGCTCTTCGCGAAACCAGCCTTAACCTCGCCGCGGAAAACGGGAATGCCGTTGATCTGTTGGTTAAGCTCTACAAATGACAAGTTGCCATCGGGATTGGTGTAGTCGGACGCGACCTTCAGACCGCTGATCTGTTCGCCGCGCATACCTACGAGCTCGGCGTTTTCCGACAAGAAGTTCTTCAAAACATCCGGACGCTTACCGCCGCCGCCACCGGTCAAAAAGGCGCGACCCTGTTTCACGTCGGGCGCGATTACCTCGGGGATCCGAATGTCGGTGTTGTACTCGATCTTCAACGTCGGAACTCGTTTCGCCAGGGCTTTTTCGCCGTTTACAAAATCCGCGCGAATATCCGCAACCTCGGCAGCGTTCGTGCGCAGAGACGAGCGAAACTCGGCGAGACGGTCGATAGCTCCGCGATCCGATCTAATATCGTAGTTCGGCAGATCGTCCTGATGACTAACCGTGCGAACGTAAAGACCTTCGCCTTCCTTCTTGCTCGCCGCGGATGTGAGATAGATCGGTGCGATCGCTATTGCAGTGGCGGTCGCGAGAAGAAAAAGTGTTAGCAAAAGACTACGTCTTCCTTCGCCGGTGCTGGGTTTCATTTTGTAGAGCCTCCTAAAGCTTTGGTGGTGTGAACAGTGTGCCGAACAGACGTCGGCCAGAGCCGAAGTTCGTGCAAATTCAGCCTCGCGTTCGGACAGAAAACGACGCGAGAAAGTAGTACAATCTTACCCTTGATTAGCAGACATTGAGACTTGTAAGGAACACCGGGAAGGACTGGGTAATCCACGAATCCCAGCAGAGATACGCATCTCGCAAAGTAGAGTCTTAACAAAACGCTGCTCGTAATGTCAAAGGATTGACCCAAATTTACAGAATTTTACATACATGAAGGATGATCTCCTACAAACAGTCTTCGGACCCGGCGGTCTGATCGCCAAGTCGCACGAAAAGTATGAATATCGCGATGGGCAGGTAAAAATGTCCGAAGCGATCGCGGAAGCATTTGAAAAAAAACGGCACCTAATCGTGGAGGCAGGTACCGGAACAGGAAAAACTCTCGCCTATCTTATCCCGGCGATCGCAGCCGCACTTAAAACAAAGAAGCGGGTAATCATTTCCACGGGTACGAAGAATCTCCAGGAACAACTGATGGAGAAGGACATCCCTTTTCTTCAGAACATCCTCCCGAAGAAGTTCTCGGCGGCGTATATGAAAGGCCGTTCGAACTACGCCTGCCTCTATCGCGTCGGGAAGGCGGAACATCAACCGATCCTCGAGGGCCTCGACGAGATGGACCACTTCAACGAGGTCCGCCGGTGGACATTCGAAACCTCGACCGGCGATCGCCGCGAACTGACAAACCTGCCTGAGGACATCTCATTCTGGAATCGCATAAACGCGCGTTCCGAGATCTGCGTCGGACAAAAATGTCCCGACTTCGAACCATGCTTCATCACGCGTATGCGTGCACGGGCCGAGGACGCCGACGTCATCATCGTCAACCACCATCTCTTCTTCGCCGACCTGAGTGTCCGCGGCAATCAGTACGGGCGCGTCATTCCCGACTACTCCGCTGTCATCTTCGACGAGGCACACATGATCGAAGACATCGCGGCTGACTATTTCGGCGTGCAGGTCTCAAACTTCCAAGTTGAGGAACTCGTTCGCGACGCCGACACGTTGCCGATACCCGACGCCGTGGTCACCCGCGATCTAACAAAGATCGCGGCGAAGATCATCGGACTTGGTGAGCAGTTCTGGATCAGGTTCACACAAGCGCGTTTTGACGGCCGCTATCCTTTAATGGAAGACGTGTTTCGTTTCCGCACGCGGGATGGAGCGAACGCACCGACGGCGGTTGGCGAAGCATACGAAGCGTTGGACGGTGCCCTCGCGAGTTTGATCTCGGCGATCGATCATCTCGCCGAAACGATCCCGGAAGTCGAGAGTCTTATTAGACGAACCAAACAAGCGCGGGCTGACCTCGACTTCATCGTTCATCAAACGGAAGGCACATACGTCTACTGGATCGAGAAGCGCGGTCGGGGAATGTTTCTTCGCGCGTCGCCGGTGGATGTCTCGGAGCTGCTTCGCGACAAGTTGTTCGACAAGGTAGATACATGTGTACTGACGTCCGCGACATTGTCGAGTGCGGGGTCGTTCAACTTCGTCCGCGAGAGACTCGGTCTGGATACGGCAAAGACAAACGTTCTTCACGCAGCGTCGTCATTCGATTTCGAGAAGCAGGCGATCCTTTACTTGCCGAAGTCGATGCCTGATCCGCGAGCACCGGAGTTTACGCAGCTTGCCGCGGGCGAGATCGGAAAGCTCCTCGAAGTGACGGACGGCCGCGCGTTTGTTCTTGCGACGAGCAACGCGTCGATGAACGCGCTCTATGAGCTCGTCTCGTCGCGCGTCGGTTTCCCTTGCTTTGTGCAGGGATCGATGTCGAAGAGCGGTTTGCTTGAGAAGTTTCGCGAGACGCCGAATGCCGTATTGTTCGCAACCGCGAGTTTCTGGCAGGGAGTCGACGTGCAGGGCGAACAGTTGTCATGCGTGATCATCGACAAGCTGCCGTTCGCAGTTCCGACCGACCCGATCGTCGCGGCGCGTTCGCGGTTCATCGAGGAGAACGGCGGCAAGTCGTTTTTCGATTACTCGGTTCCGCAGGCCGTGATCTCGTTGAAGCAGGGGATCGGACGGCTCATACGAAGTCGGACCGACCGCGGTGTGATCGCG
>DATEOJ010000297.1:0-7404 GCA_035274235.1 Pyrinomonadaceae bacterium | reverse complement strand
GAAGCGGTAGCGACCGGGTCACACGTCGGCCTAAATATCACCACGATGTGTCTCGACCGCTGGCAGACGGAAGAGATGAAGGATCAGCCGGCTCTGATATGGGAGGGTGAAGACGGAACGACCAAAATCTTTACGTACGCCGAACTGCTTGATGAGGTTGAAAAGTGTGCGGTAGGACTTAAGCTCCATAAGCTAACCAAGGGGAGCACCGTGGGCATCCATCTTCCGATGATCCCCGAGACGATAATCGCGCTCCTTGCGATTAATAGGATCGGTGCGATTGCCGTCCCTTTCTTCTCCGGTTACGGAATCGACGCGATTGTCAGCCGCATGAATGCAGTGCGAGCGACGGCGATTTTCACCTCGAGCGGTTTTCCGAGGCGTGGAAAGATGTTTGACTCGTTCTCAGTCGCGAAAGAGGTAGTACTGCGCTTGAACGTTATGGCCGCACTCGAGAAGGGCAAGTATCCGGATCAGCCCTTCGTGCAGAATGTTTTTGGCGTTGGAGAGTTCGATGAGAGCGACACGAAAGATGTCGCTGGATTTGTCGCTTGGGACCAGTTGCTCGAACGTTGCCATCTGAAGAAGTACTTGCGTCGGATACCAGAACCCACCTCCGCCGAAGACCCGCTCATCATCCTCTACACCTCCGGCACCACAGGCAAACCAAAAGGTATCGCGCATACGCATGCGAGTTTTCCGATCAAGGCGGCGCAGGACATGGCGTTCGGGACCGATGTCGGCCGCGGAACTCGGATCAGTTGGTACACCGACATCGGTTGGATGATGGGACCGTGGCTGATCTACGGTGCGCTCATCAACGGTGCGACGATCTGCATCTACGACGGTGCTCCCGACTATCCGACTCATGACCGCATGTGGGAATTCTGCGCGAAGCATAAGGTGGAGATACTTGGGATTTCGCCGACTCTTGTGAGAGCACTTGCAGCTTATGAAGAGTCGAGCGCGACTGCGGCGGACGCGACTGGAGAACAAGCGTCTCGCTTGCTGGAGGGCGGAGCCCGAGATAACGGCGACGATTCGAAGACGCAAGGAGCAGCATCACCAAGCGGCGATGTAGCAAGCGAGACGCTTGCTCTCCAGTCCGTTGGCGACCCTACTCGCAAGGCACCGTATCAACGCCACGACCTCTCGGCTCTCCGCGCATTCGCCTCCACCGGCGAACCATGGAACCCCGCACCGTGGTGGTGGTTGTTCGAGAAAGTCGGCAATTCAAAACTCCCAATCATCAACTACTCCGGCGGCACCGAGATCTCAGGCGGGATCCTGATGGGCAATCCGCTACTCCCGATCAAGCCCTGCTCGTTCCCCGCGCCGTGTCCGGGAATGCATGTCGACATCTTCGACGAGAACGGTCAGTCAGTCGGCCCAAATCAGGTCGGCGAATTGGTAATCAAACAACCATGGATCGGAATGGCCCGCGGTTTCTGGCAGGAACGCGAACGCTATCTCGACACCTACTGGCGACGCTTCCCAAACACCTGGGTCCACGGCGACTGGGCGATGCGTGATAAGGACGGACACTGGTTCATCCTCGGCCGAAGCGATGACACTTTGAAAGTCGCCGGCAAACGCGTCGGTCCGGCTGAGGTCGAAAGTCTCCTCGTCGCGCACCCGTTGGTAAGTGAGGCGGCGGTGATCGGTGTACCTGATGAAGCGAAGGGTACGGCAATGGTTGCCTTCTGCGTTCTATCCGCGCCGCCAAAGGTGGCGGACGCGACTGGAGCGCAAGCGTCTCGCTTGCATGAGGGCGAAGTTCGCAAAGGATCAGAGGGCGGGTCACCGCAAGCGGCGACTGCAAGCGAGACGCTTGCGCTCCAGTCAGAGTTGAAGGGGCTCGTCGCGCGCGACATGGGTAAACCGCTCGCGCCATCAAAGATCCATTTCGTCTCCGCTTTGCCGAAGACTCGCAACGCGAAAGTAATGCGCCGCGTTATTCGTTCCGCATATCTGGGCGCGGATCCGGGTGATCTCTCGGCGTTGGAGAATCCTAGTGCGGTTGAGGAAATAAGAACGGCTCTCGTCGCCGAAGGTGACAGACAGTAAAGCCTAGGGTGGAGGGAGCAACGCGAACGGAACCCTAGGTAAAGTCGATCGGGAGATCCGTCGCTGAAGGCGACGAACAAAGATCGAAATTGTGGGTCGCTTTCAGCGACCCCGCCCGAACTCGACATCATCCTAGGGTTCCGTTCGCTTTGCTCACTCCACCCTAGGCTTTAATGTTCGTCGCCTTTGGCGACAAGAGCGGGGCCAACTTTACGGCGTGATCTTTACTCTCACTCCGCTAAAGGCCGCGTTACCTTTGGAGTGATATTCACTCTTACACCGCTGAAGGCCGCATTACCCGTCAACTCATCCAATAACAATTCGTCAGTCAGATCATTGATCGAAGCACCTGCGTGGTCGTTTGCCAGCGACACTTTCGTTCCGTTCCGGCCGTGGCCGTAGCCGTGGGGGATCGAGACGACACCGCGGGCGATTTGGTCGGTGATCTCGCATGGGAGATCGACCGAACCGGTGCGGGATGAAACTGAAACGACTTGGCCGTTTGACAGCCCGAGCGACAAAGCGTCGGTCTCGTTGATCATCACCGTGCAGCGGTTCGGACCTTTTACTAACACCTCGTAGTTGTGCATCCACGAATTGCAATCGCGAAGATGCCGGCGGCCGATGAGGCTGAACGGATAATCGGGGGGCTCGGTTGATGACATCAGTCGATCGATATCGGCAACGAGTATCGCAGGTGCGATATCGATCCGCTTTTTTGTTGTCTGCAGACGTGCGGGCAGAGACGGCTGCAACGCGCCGAGATCGATGCCGTGAGGATTTTCTTTTAGCTTGTCGATCGAGAGGCCGTGCTTGCCGAACATCAAACCCATTCCAAGTTTTATCTCAGGCGGTTCGGCCTTATACGGCGTTCCGTTAAGTCGTGCGACCAACTCCTGGAAGATCTCCCAGTCGTATTTCGCATCGACGTCTTTTGCAAATAACGGCGGTGAATACTTCGTGGTGTTTCTGACTGCGAATACGTTGAACGCGATATCGTAGTGCGAGCTTTCGAGATTCGTTACCGGTGGGAGAATGATGTCGGCATGACGGGTCGTCTCATTGATGTAGAAATCGATCGAGACCATGAAGTCGAGCTTCTCGAGAGCGGCGTCCAACTGTCGTCCATTCGGTGTCGAGAGAACGGGATTGCCGCAGCTCGTTACGAGTGCTTTGATCTGACCGTCGCCCTCCGTCAACATCTCCTCAGCCATCGCGGCGACAGGCAACTCGCCCATGAATTCTTTCAGACCTCGCACGCGACTCTTCCAACGACCGTGTATGTCGCCGCCCTTCGCCGCCATCAAGAGATCGAACGCGGGAGCCGTGAACATCGCACCGCCTTCACGATCAAAGTTACCGGTCAGGATATTGATCGCGTTTATGAGCCACTGACACAAGCCGCCGAATGGCTGCGTAGAAAGACCGATACGACCGTAGCAGACCGATGCACCGGTCGCCGCAAAATCGCGAGCGAGACGACGGATCTCATCGGCGGCGATCCCGGTCTTCTGCTCAGCAAGCTCCGGCGGGCAGCGTCTCGCACTTTCTTCCAATGCGTCGAAGCCATTTGTAAAATCCGCGAGTCGACACGGATCGACAAGCGACTCTTCAAATAGAACGTTAATCAACGCGAGAAGAAGAAACGCATCGCTGCCGGGACGAATGAAGTGATGCTCGTCGACGACACGAGCCGTTTCCGTTCGTCGAGGATCGATGAGAACGACCTTTCCGCCGCGTTCCTTGATCGCGTTCAGACGGTTGATGATGTCCGGCGACGTCATCAAACTTCCATTCGACGCGAGCGGGTTCGCACCCATGATCAGAAAGAAGTGAGTGCGATCGATGTCGGGTATCGGGATCAGGAACGGATGACCGAACATCGCCCACGAGGCGAAGTGATGCGGCAACTGATCTACCGACGTCGCCGAGAAATTATTCTTTGTCTTTAGCTCCTTCAACAGTTCCCTGCCGAAAAGCAGCGAGCCGAGATTGTGGACCGTCGGATTACCCTGATATGTCGCGACCGCGTCGCGACCGTAGCGTTGTTGTATGTCGGTCAGCCGTTTCGCGACTTCATCGAACGCCTCAGTCCATTCGATCTCCTGCCACCCACCACCGACTCTTCGCACAGGTCGACGCAGTCGATCCGGATCTTCATAGATATCTTTTAGCGCGAGTGCTTTCGGACAGATGTGCCCCCGAGAAAACGGGTCGAGCTTGTCGCCAACGATCGACAAGATCTTGCAGTCTTCGTGTGTGATCTCGATTCCGCAGATCGCTTCACACAAATTGCAGTTTCGGAAGTGTTTTTCCATAGCCCGGGGCGGTTACGTTTTGCCACAGAGCACACAGAGTCAGAAAAAGTCTCTGTGCTCTGTGGAGAAACTTGTAAATGCCGTGAGTTCGCGTACGAGCACAAGAGAAGTCCTTGTATGGCAGAATAGTAACTCGTGTCGACGATCTATACCATCGGTCACGGACGCCATGCGTTCGCCGACTTTCTCGAACTGCTGCAGAAGTACGAGATCAAGTTTCTCTGCGACGTCCGGAGCGTCGCGCGGTCGCGGTGGCCGCAGTTTAACGGACACGTCCTCGCCGAATTACTTCGCGACAGCGGCATCGGCTACGAACACCTTCCCGAAACCGGCGGTAAGACAAAACCAGAACCGGAAGACCTCGCGCGAGGAGTCGACCGGATCGTCGAGATCGCGTCTGAAGTTCCTACGGCGATCATGTGTTCGGAGTCGCAACCGCTGACGGCGCATAAGAATCCGCGTGCAAACTGTCACCGCGTCGGGATGCTCGCACCGATGCTGCGTGCGCGAGGGGTTGAGAGGATCGTTCACATATTGCCGAACGGCGAGTCGACGGAGTTCGATGAATCGGCGGTTGAGTCGATATGGTGACGAGCTCGAGGTGGTAGCAGTAGTTAGCCGCAGATGACACGGATGACGCAGATTTTTTGATCGCTTTTCTACTTCCGAATGAACTGAAGGTGCAAGTCACGAAAGGCGACCCGGTCGCTACTGCTCCCGGTTCTGACTCCAGCGGCTGACTCCCAGCTTGAGTAAATCTGCGTCATCCGCGTAATCTGCGGCTAAGTACTTTGACCACCCCATATTTCACCAATGACCACACCGCTCACCTCACGAACTCTCAAGATCCATAGCAAGATCCTCGCAAGCCGCTCAACGCATCTCGCCGTCGTGTATGAGAAGTACGGACCGCCGCCTCTGTGGGATCGCGAACCTGGATTCGCGACGCTGCTGCAGATCATCCTCGAGCAGCAGGTTTCCCTCGCATCCGCAAAAGCGTGCTACGACAAACTCGCTCGACGCGTCGTCGATGTAACTCCTGAAAACTTGATTGCTTTGACCGATGCCGAGTTGAAACTCGACGGGTTCAGCCGGCAGAAGACCTTGTACGCGCGTCACCTCGCGGAGGCTTTACTCGAGAAACGCATCGATCTCGATTCGCTGACCGCGCTTCCCGACACCGATGTGAAAACCGAGTTGATCAAGCTCAAAGGAATCGGCGAATGGACGAGCGACATTTATCTTCTTATGGCCATGCTCCGACCGGACGTGATGCCAAAAGGCGACATCGCGCTCCATACCGCGTGGCACAAGCTAAGCGGCGAACCGCGTCCGACCTCTGAGGAGTTTCTTGTGATCGCTGAAAGGTGGAAGCCGTACCGGTCGGTCGCGGCTCGATTGCTGTGGCATTTTTATTTATCCGAACGGCAGAATTCCCGCGTCAAAAAGCTCCCCTCCTTCAGAAGGAGGGATTGACGGGGTGGTCAAATCGGCCGCAGGCAGAAGTTTCGACCTATCGGTCGATTGACCACCCCGACCTCGCAAAGCCTCGGCCACCCCTCCTTCAGTGTACGTACCGGACACATGGGTAACAGGTGTCCGAAGACATGGGTAACACATTGGACAATGGCATGAAGACCTTTTTTAGGAGGGAAACATGCCTTGGCAGGAGTGTTCGTCCATGAATTTGCGACAGGAGTTTTTGTCTATGGCTCAGCAGATGGGAGCCAATTTTAGTCAGCTGTGCCACCGGTTCGGCATCAGCCGAAAGACCGGTTACAAATGGCGGCGACGGTATAGAGATAAGGGCGTCGCTGGCTTGGCCGATAGTTCGCGTCGACCGCTGCATTCGCCGCGACACAGCGAGTCGGGGGTCGAAGAACAAGTGTTGGCGATTCGCGATCGATACGGCTGGGGAGCACGCAAGATCAAGGCGTGTCTCGAGCGTGACGGCCACGGCCCCTTGGCTAAGAGCACTGTGCACTCGATCCTTCTGCGTTATCAACGCGTGACAAATGTGCCGGAGAAGACAGGGCGTACTTCTCAACGATTCGAACACGAGCGACCGAACCAACTCTGGCAAATGGATTTCAAGGGACACTTTCGTCTGGGCAATCATGAACGCTGTCACCCGCTCACTGTGCTCGATGACCATTCGCGTTATTCGCTTTGCTTGCAGGCCTGCCGCAATGAACAGACAGCGACCGTTAAGGAGCAACTGACGGCAGCTTTTCGGCGCTATGGCTTGCCCGAGCGGATGTTGATGGACAATGGTCCGCCCTGGGGCAATGACATCTTGCATCGGTTCACGCCACTGACGGTTTGGCTGCTGCAACTTGGCATTGCCGTTTCTCACGGCCGTCCTTATCATCCGCAGACGCAGGGTAAGGAAGAACGCTTTCATCGCACCTTGAAAGTCGAAGTGCTGGCCAATAGATTGTTTTCCGACTTCGAGTGCATACAGTCTCGATTTGACGAATGGCGCCATTGCTACAATCACGTGCGGCCGCATGAAGCTTTGGAGATGCAGGTCCCGGCCAGCCGATATGAACCGAGTAAGAGATCTTTTCCCGAGCATCTGCCGCCGATCGAGTACAGCTCGATAGACCAGGTACGCAAAGTACGAGAGGGTGGCAGGATCTCGTTCCGACGGCGTGATTTTCGGGTCGGCAAAGCTTTTCGCGGTTATGCTGTAGCTTTGCGGCCGTCGACCACGGACGGAGTTTTCGATGTTTACTTCGCGACTCATCGAATAGCTAGGGTTGATCTGCATCAACCATGCGATCGGCACATCGCCGATCATTGAAACCGTTCAGCTTTGCTGAACCAAAAGTGTTACCCATGTCTTCGGACACGTGTTACCCATCTCTCCGGTACGTACAGTTTAGGAGGGGTGCCGAGGCTTTGCGAGGCGGGGTGGTAGTTAAGAAGAATCAGATTCTTTTTGGACTACCACCCCTCCGCCGAAGCGGCGTCCACCCCTCCTAAACTGTACGTACCGGGGACATGGGTGACACAT
>DATEOJ010000296.1:0-4798 GCA_035274235.1 Pyrinomonadaceae bacterium | reverse complement strand
CAACGACATGGGCGGGATCCAGAAAGAGTTGCGCGAGCGCGTTTACGAAAGCGACGCGGTCGGCCCGGCGTTTACATGGATCAAGTCGTCGCCACCTAAATCGCCGAAGGTAAAACTAACACGCGACTCGCAGCAAGTTCGAGCGACTTGGACGCCCAGAGGCAAGCGTGCGGCGTTCTGGTTTGTCGTCTATGTCAAAGACAAGGCTGGTTGGAGCTATTCGGTATTACCTGCCGCCGAAACGTCGATCTGGTTTTCGTCTGAGCGGCAGGTCGAAAAGGTGGTGGTCAGCGCTGTAGACAGGCTAGGCAACGAGAGCCGTTAACCGACTTTCAAATGCGTCCGTGCTTCCCAGAGTTCAGGAAAGAAGCGCTTGGTAACCGTGGTCATGAGATACCCAACGCCCTCCGAGCCGCCGGTCCCGCGCTTCATGCCAAGCATACGCTCGACCATCAGCACATGGTGATACCGCCACAGTGAGATGTTCTCGTCGTGCTCTACCAAAAGGTCCTGCATGATAAAGAAATCTGCGTGTTTTTCAGGGTGCGTGAGGATATCGACAGTAGCCTGGACCCGGTCTTCGTGCGATTCAACCGCAAAACCTTTGCGACCCAGTAATCCCCAGAAAGCATCCCCAAGACTAGGCTGAGCGAGACGATCCGTCAGGCGCTTACTCGCGAACTCGTCGTCTTTGAAAGCACTGAGGATCTTCTCGTCCTTCTGGCCGGATACGAATTCCAGCTCCCGAAACTGCATCGACTGAAATCCGCTTGCCGGGTTTAGCTTGTCGCGAAATTCGAGAAAGCCGATCTGTGCCATGGTCTCGAGAAGGTGGATCTGCGTGACGAGAACCTTTTCTATCCCGATAACGGCGCGAAGCGAGTGGTTCGCTCGAAACGTACGGTCTTCATCGAGCCACTGAATAGTCGCGTCAACCTCGTGAAGAATTTGTTTGAACCAGAGCTCGTATGTCTGATGTATGATGATGAAGAGCAGCTCGTCGTGGCTGGGCGGATCCGATAAGGTCTCCTGCAGGCCGATCAGCTCGGGTACTTTGAGGTACTTGTTATAAGAAAGAGGCGCGGTTTTTCCGTATTCGTAAGGCATCAAAAATCATTCAGAATGACAGGGAAATTCAAGCCTCATCTTCCTTCATGAAACAACCGAAAGTCAATTTTAGGAATTTGTAGGAATTTCGAACAATCTTCTTGACAGACGTTTGAAAACTCAGTAAATTCACTTTCGTCCATCGAACAAAACCCAATAATTCGAACTGGAAAATCTTGAAGTTTAAGATTTGTTGTTTTCTTTCAAGCACGGTCCACACAAGATTTTTGCCGGGATCTCTGTGTGCACTCAACAACGAACAAAGGGGCGGGTCTGCTTTCTCCGGGAAAGTCTCGGGAAAGGACTAGGTTAATTTTTGAAGTTTGTAGGAGGAATTGCAAATGTCTAAGACAGTCGGTTTGGTCAAATGGTTCAACAATGCAAAGGGTTACGGTTTTATAGAACAACCCGGTAACCAGGATATATTTGTGCACTACAGCGCGATATCCGGCGAAGGGTATAAAACTCTTATCCAGGGGCAAGAAGTTGAATTTGAAGTGACCAACGGACCCAAAGGCCCCCAAGCCGAAAACGTGATGAAGGTCGCCGTCTAGCAGTAGACCGGTTGCCTGACGGCCCTCACGGTTTCCCTACAGGATCGTCAGTAATAAAAAAGCGGATCGTGATTGAATCACGGTCCGCTTTTTACTTTTCATGGAGGACAAACTTCAGTTTGGCCTTTCGTGTCTGCGTCAAACTAAAGTTTGACGTCCGTTCTCCTTAGAACAACTCCTCTCCCTTTGACCTCATTGTCCTCCGCCACAACTCGCGATACGACGTGAATCGGGCGACAAGAGAGTTGAGTTTATAGCGCTGTCCATAAGTTAGACCGCGGTTATCTAACATTCGCTTGATCTGCGATTCGAGTCGCGCTCGCGCTTCGAGCGGCGGGCGTTTGACGGCACCGTTGAAGAAGATGTCGAATTCGATCTTCAGACGTCGTATATCGTCTTCAAGCTTTCCAAGTTGCTTGTCCACCGCGGCGGCCTCCTCGAGACGGCTCGGCGACTGTCGATACATGTTTGTTGCTTTATTTGAGGGCATAACGGAAATACTTCGGTAGGTCGGGAGCGGAAGGCCGAGAAGGATTATAACAGGAAAGACCGGACGGCCGGTCACTTTTTCTTAGAGTTTGGTTACACTACGGTCTATGGGAAAACCGCGGAGAGCAGGAACGGCGTCGGTATTTAGGATGCTGCCGTCGACCGACGAGCTTTTGCAGTTGCCGGAAACGGCTAAGTTTGCCGAGGAATTTGGTCATAGACGGCTCGCTCAACTTGCTCGACAGTCGATCGACGCGGTTCGTCAGGAACTGGCTGAAGCATCGGCCGCGAGCGGTGATGTTACTAAAGACACACTCCGCGACGCGGTGCTCGAACAACTGAAACGAGTCGCGGACGTCTCGCGGTCATCGGGCATCCGCAAGGTTATCAATGCCACGGGCGTGGTCGTTCACACGAATCTCGGACGCGCACCGCTCTCGGACGACGCGATCGCAGCGGTCACGCGGGCGGCAGGTTACTGCAATCTCGAATACGACATCTCGACCGGTGGTCGCGGCAAACGCGGTGCTAATGTCGAGTCGGTTCTGGCCGAGTTAGCCGGAGCCGAGGATGCGGTCGTCGTCAACAATTGTGCGGCCGCTGCGTTTCTCGTTCTCTCGGTCTTTGCAAAAGACGGCGAGACGATCGTTTCACGTGGCGAGTTGGTGGAGATCGGTGGCGACTTTCGAGTGCCGGATGTACTTACGCAGTCCGGCTCCAGGTTGAAAGAGGTCGGCACCACGAACCGTACGAAGCTGAGCGACTATGCGAAGGCCGTCAACGAGAACACGAAACTCGTGATGCGGGTCCATCCGTCGAATTACAGAATCATTGGATTCACGGAGAAGCCGTCGCTCAAGGAGCTTGCCGAGCTTGCGCACAAGAATAATCTGCTAGTTTACGAAGACGCCGGGTCCGGTGCGATCGTCGATCTCGCGCGGTTCGGTCTCGGTGAGGAACCAATGATCTCTCGCGCGATCGTTGACGGTGCGGATATCGTCACCTTTAGCGGGGACAAACTCCTCGGGTCAACTCAGGCCGGCATTGCTGTCGGACGTCGAGATCTGATCAAGCGTTTGCGAACTCATTCGCTCTACCGCACGCTTCGCGCGGACAAGCTTGTCTATGCCGCGCTCGAAGCAACTGCCGCGGCGTACATACGAGAGACGGCAGAGCGCGACATCCCGGTCCTCCGGATGCTATCGAGCACGCGGGATGAGCTTGAGAGTCGCGCCGGCTCGTTTGTCGCGAGGCTGCGTGATGCGGGTAGCGAGAATGCGACGATCGAGTTGATTGACGGCGATTCGGTGGTCGGAGGTGGTTCGGCACCCGGGATGAGGTTGGGAACGGTACTTATCGCGATCAGTCATGCATCGGTTCGTGCTGAGGTGATCGAGTTGAAGCTGCGAATGTCCGACACGCCGGTAGTTGCGAGAATCGAGAATGATCGAGTCGTTGTCGATCTGCGGACGGTGGACGAGGGTGAGGAAGATTTACTATTGCGAACGATTGCGGCAGCGATTGGTTAGGTGGCATTTGCTAGCGCCGACGACATTGGCAGTCCGGAAGGGCGGCTTTGCCCCCGCTACCACATTCATCAGATCGGAATATTCGGCAAGTTCGATGGCGTAACAAAGGCGGGAGCAGAGCTGCCCTTCCGGACTGCGAATGTGGTCGGCGCTACAAATGCCAAACAGAAGGGTGCCAACTAGCCATTCCGCGCCGCGAAATCCTTCATGAAACTTACCAACGCTTCGACACCGTCACGCGGAAACGCATTGTAGATCGATGCGCGTACTCCGCCTACTGAGCGATGCCCGCGAAGACCATCGAGACCCATCGACTCCGCTTCCGAACAGAACATCTCATCGAGCTCGGCGGACGACAGCCGGAATGTCACATTCATCACCGATCGGCAATTACGTTCGGCGTGGCCGGTATAGAATCCGTCGCTTGTATCGATCGCTTTGTAGAGCAGCGCAGCCTTCTCCTCGTTTTTGACCTTCATTGCATCGACGCCGCCCTGTTCCTTCAGCCAATCGCAAACGAGACCGACCATGTAGATACCCCACGTGTTCGGCGTGTTCGCCATCGACTCATTCTCGGCGATCGTTCGATAGTTGAGGAGTGTCGGCAGTGAATCCGAACTACGTTCGAGAAGATCGTCGCGAATGATGACGACCGTCACGCCGCTTGGACCGATGTTCTTTTGAGCACCGGCATAGATCAGTGCGTATTTTTCAAAGTCGATTTGCTTCGACAAAATGTTCGACGACGCGTCGCACACGACCGGGGTACCGAAGCCGTCGAGCTCGTATTTGAATTCGACGCCATCGATGGTCTCGTTCGACGTGTAATGAATATACGCCGAGTCGGGTGACGTCCGTAGATCGGCTTGTTCGGGCACCGAACTATAGCCGCTCTTTTCACCGGAATAAATGACGTTCACCTTTCCAAACTTGGCCGCCTCGTCGGCCGCCTTGACGCCCCAGTAACCGGTCAGGATGTAGTCCGCGGAACCGCCAGGAGGCAAAAGATTCATCGGAACCATCGAGAACTGCATGGTCGCTCCGCCCTGGAGAAAGAGTATGCGGTAGTTGTCGGGAACTCGGAGCACGTCTCGAAGGCCGCTTTCAGCCGCCGATAGG